>JAUIFT010000079.1 GCA_030430345.1 Calditrichia bacterium
CGATACCAGCGTCGCCATGTTTTTGACCATCACGGTCAAAATCGATATCGGAAATAATTCCCAGGATGTACTTATTGTATGTTTCATAATAATACCAGGCATCTTCATAAGTGGTACAGAGGAGAATTTTCGGACGGGCCCGCATGCGCAGGTAGCGGTCCGACAGGTTGATACCTTCTGAAATCAAGCGGCGCGACTGATTAAATATCTCCGTATAAATCAACGGCAAATAAGAGGAATAAAAACGCACACTGTCTTCGATGAGGATGACCACCTGCACCCCGACATTTT
This sequence comes from Calditrichia bacterium, assembly GCA_030430345.1. Next base: position 292 of record JAUIFT010000079.1, read on the forward strand.
TGGTATCATACTCCACATTCACACTATCTTCAAGATGCTTGATAATGCCAATAAGAATCCGAAAATCTCCCTGCCAGATAAACACCCGGTGAAACAAAGAAGCGATTTCCCGGGACAATAGCTCCGATGTTTGGCGGTTATCGTACGTTAACAAAACGATGGGAATATCGAGGTCGGAGTTCCGCACCATTTTGGCAAATTTGGAAACTTCCATATCATCAATATGCGGGGTGGTGATAATCAGGTCGAATCGTTTTTCTTCCTTGGCCAGTTCCAGCGCTTCAAATCCGCTGGAAACCCGGGTTAACTCCGGGGCATGACTAAGATTGAGGCCGCGGTATTCTTCCCGAATCAATTCGTAGAGACGGCCATCTTCTTCAAACAGGTATAAGTCGTACAAACTGGAAACCAGTAAGATATTGCGGATGCGGAATTTCATCAGGTTTTGAAATCCCTGGAACATTTTCCCGTAACCGGAGCTGGTCCAGAGAGAGCTGGGCATTTGAATGGTTTCCATAGGCCTCATTGGGTTGGAAGTTCAGCGTTCAAAGTTCAGTGTTCAAAGTTTTTCAAAATGTAAGCTTCGCACCGAACCGGCAGTTAGTTTCTAAATAATAAAATTTCCGGAAAAACGCAATAACAGTTACATGCCTAAATATTAATAATCATTGGCAATTATTTTTTGCCGCGGGAATAGATTCGAACCGTTTTTCCAGCAAAGGTGCTATCCCGTTCGTAGCGCATCCCAATTTTTTCCGCCACTCGCCAGGAGGCGATATTCTCCGGCTCTATAATTGAAATCAGGTAGGGTAATTTCAGGCGGAAGAACGCAAAGTCCCGGACAATCTCCGCTGCTTCGGTGGCATATCCTTTTCCCCAGAAAGAAACGCCGAGACGATAGCCCAATTCCATAAACCGTTCGCCCTCAACCTTTTGCGGAATCAGGCCGCAGTATCCGAGCAATCGCTGATCTTTGCGTCTTTCCACTGCCCAAATACCAAAATCACAGGCCTGGTACGTCTCCAGGCATTTTTCGATAAACTGGCGGGTTTCTTCCCGGGACTTTGTCCCGCTCAGCGAAAAACGCATCACTACCGGGTCGCCGAGAATTTTGGCAAAATCATCCAGGTCGGCATAGTGGAATTGGCGAATGTGCAAACGCAACGTTTTCGCGACAATGACGATGGATTTTGGATTTCGGATTTCGGATAGCTCCTTTGTGGAGTTCAGAGTTCAGAGTTCAGAAAATGTATTCAGTGGATATTTTAAATACCAGCTTTTCTTTAGAAGTTCATGGTTGGAATACACAACTTTCGCGTATCAATTTCCATTCATCCTGAGCTTATCGAAGGGTGAATAGATAATCGGGATTAAAGATTCACTGTCTATTCTTAAGAATTTTGAACTTCATTGCCTAATGCAGCCGCAAAATGATGCGGCAGGATCAGGCAATGGCCTGTAACGCCTTTGGCGTATGTTCTTTGCGCTAACTGTGTTTTCTTGCAGCCAAACCTGCGGGTGCCATCAACTCTGAACTCTGAACCCTGAACTTTGAACTTCCACCAGTAACTTCTGAACATCCTTTTACCTTGTATTCCCATGCGATTTTTACTATGATTATAGTCCGTGCAGAATAGCAGGAAAAAAATGAAGAATACGACATCAACATATAAAATCACAGATTGGCTGCCGACCACCCGCAAGGAAGTATTGCAACGCGGTTGGGATGAGCTGGATGTGATCCTCATTTCCGGGGATGCCTACGTTGATCATCCCGCTTTTGGGCATGCAGTGATTGCCCGCCTGATTGAGGCGCATGGCTTTAAGATCGCCGTAGTGCCGCAACCGAACTGGCAGGACGATTTGCGGGATTTTAAGAAACTCGGCAAACCGCGCTACTTCTTCGGGATTAGTTCCGGTTGTATGGATCCGATGGTCAACCATTATACCGCCAGCAAGCGGCGCCGTTCGACTGATGCGTACTCTCCCGACGGCAAAGCCGGCTTCCGTCCGGATTATGCCACCACGGTTTACAGTCGTATTCTCAAAAAACTTTATCCGGATGTGCCGGTAATGATCGGCGGCATCGAGGCTTCTCTCCGGCGGGTCACCCACTACGATTACTGGTCCAACAAACTAATGCCCTCGATTTTGGTCGATAGTCAGGCCGACTTACTCATCTACGGTATGGGCGAACAGCCGCTGGTGCAGATGCTCAAATTGCTGGCGCGCGGCGTCCCTTTTTCTTCACTGCGCACTCTGCCGCAAACCGCCTATGTGCTCGGGAAAGCGGAAAAATTACCGAAAAACAAAAACTGGGAAGATTTTCAACTTTCTTCCCATGAGGCCTGCCTGAAAGACAAAAAGACCTTTGCTGCGAATTTTAAACATATCGAGCAGGAATCGAACAAACAGAAAAACGGTCAGCGCTTGCTGCAGGATGTCGGGGATCAGCGCGTGGTCATCAATCCGCCCTTTCAGACGATGTCGGAGAAAGAGATCGACGCCTCTTTCGACCTGCCCTACACCCGCCTGCCCCATCCGAAGTATAAAAAGCGCGGACCGATTCCCGCCTTCGAGATGATCAAATTTTCGGTAAATATGCATCGCGGCTGTTTTGGCGGCTGCAGCTTTTGCACCATCTCCGCGCACCAGGGGAAAATGATCGCCAGCCGTTCGAAAGCCTCGATTATGAAAGAAGTGCAGCAGATTACCGAAATGCCCGGTTTTAAAGGATACATCAGCGACCTTGGCGGCCCTTCCGCCAATATGTATCGCATGAAAGGGAAAGATCAGTCGATCTGCGACCGTTGCGTCAGCCCCTCCTGTATTCATCCGACCATCTGCCACAATCTCGATACCGATCATCAGCCGCTGGTGGATATTTACAAAAGCGTCGCGGAACACCCGGACATCAAGAAAGCGTTTGTCTCCAGCGGTATTCGCTACGACATGCTGGTGCGCAAAGATGAAAAAGATCGTAAAACCGACGGCGCGGACGAATACATCGAGCAGCTGGTAACGCACCACGTTTCCGGTCGTCTGAAAGTGGCCCCGGAGCATACCGCCGACGCCACATTGAAAATGATGCGCAAGCCGTCCTTCAAATATTTCTACGATTTCAAAGAGAAGTTTGATGAAGTCAACGAAAAGAAAGGCTTGAATCAGCAGATCATTCCTTACTTCATCTCCAGCCATCCCGGCTGCGAAGTGGGTGATATGGCCGAGCTGGCCACGGAAACCAAAGATCTCGGTTTCCGCCTGGAACAGGTGCAGGATTTCACCCCAACCCCGATGACCGTCGCTACCGTCATCTACTACTCCGGCTACCATCCCTATACCCTCAAGCCGGTCTTTGCCGCAACGACGCCGAAAGCGAAAAAAGATCAGCATCAATTCTTCTTCTGGTATAAAAAAGAGAATCGGGGAAAGATCAGCAAAACCCTGAAAATTATCGGCCGGGAAGAACTGGCGGAGAAGCTCCTGCGGCGTAATAAACATCTCCCTCCGAAAAAGACATTTCTCAACAAAACCAAAGTGGAAATGAAGAAAATAACCGACAAACATTTGAAATAAAAAATACCATCTTTTCCATTTCGTTTTTATATTCCCCAGCTAACTTTTTTCTGAAAATTCCGGATGACGCCTCCTGCGAGAAACGGCAAATAGCCGCCTCGAAAACCCTGCTGCGTATCCGAAAATTCAGTGAACTGGCAGCACCGTATAAGTCAACCGTATAAGTCAAAGTTTTTGGGCAGCAACGTTAACAGAAGAGGGTTTCATATGACCGAAAGAGATTTTTTCCAGATCATTGCCGAAGAATTAAATCTTCGTCCCATTCAGGTTACGAAAACCGTCGAACTCCTCGACGATGGCAATACCGTCCCGTTTATCGCCCGTTACCGGAAAGAGGTTACCGGCTCGCTCGATGAAGAACAAATTCGCGACGTAGAAGATCGCATCAAGTATCTGCGCATGCTGCAGGAACGGAAAGAAACGATTCTTAATTCGATCGAAGAGCAAGGCAAGTTAACACCTGAATTAGCGGAAAAAATCAAGGCAACCATGAAGATGCAGGAATTGGAGGATCTTTATTTGCCTTACAAACCGAAGAAGCGCACCCGGGCAACCATCGCGAAAGAAAAAGGGCTGGAGCCGCTGGCGGATAAAATGGCAGATCAGAATATCACCGATGGTGATCCGTTGGAGATTGCCGCGCAATTTATCGATCCGGAAAAAGGCGTGGAGACCGCCGAAGAAGCACTGGCCGGTGCCCGCGACATTATCGCGGAAACCGTTTCCGATGATGCGGAAGTACGCAAAGCGATTCGTGAACGCACCCGCCGCACCGCTTTCGTAGTGAGCAAGGCAAAAGACCCGGAAGCGAAAAGTGATTATGAAATGTATTATGACTACTCCGAGCCGGTGAACAAGATTCCCCCCCATCGCATCCTGGCGATCAATCGCGGCGAGCGGGAAAAAATCCTGAAAGTCTCCATTGAAGTGGAAGAAGAAGTAATGGTGGAAGAAATCACCACCCGCCATATTAAAAACAAAGATGGCATCTTCCGCAGGGAAATCGAAACGGCGATTGTCGATAGTTACAAACGCCTGATTGCCCCCTCGATTGAGCGTGAGGTGCGCAATGATATGTCGGATATCGCCGACGATCATGCCATCAACATTTTTGCGACCAATCTGAAAAACCTCTTGATGCAACCTCCGGTCAAAGGGAAGATGATTATGGGGATCGACCCCGCTTACCGTACCGGTTGTAAAGTTGCCATTATTGATGATACCGGAAAATATCTCGAAGGGAATACTATCTATCCCCATGCGCCCCAGAATCGCATCTTCGAAGCGAAAAGCACCCTGCGGGCGTTTATCGAGAAGTATGATGTTGAAATCGTGGCGATTGGCAATGGTACCGCCTCACGGGAAACGGATCCCTGGTTGCCGATCTGCTTGGAGAAATTAAGTCTGCAATGCCGGATAAAGATTTGGTTTATATTATTGTCAATGAAGCCGGCGCGTCTGTTTACTCCGCGTCAAAGGTGGCAAAATCGGAGTTTCCGGAACTGGATGCCAGTCAACGCGGCAACATCTCCATTGCCCGCCGCCTGATGGACCCGCTGGCGGAGCTGGTGAAGATCGATCCGAAACATATCGGTGTTGGCCTTTACCAGCATGATGTTAATCAGAAAAACCTCGATAGCGCACTGGGGAATGTGGTCGAATCCACAGTGAACTCCGTCGGCGTCGAGTTAAATACCGCTTCTGCCAGTCTGTTAAAATATGTATCCGGACTGACCAGCCGTACCGCGGAGAATATTGTAAAATATCGTGATGAGCAAGGCAAGTTCCAGAGTCGCAGTGCTTTGAAAAAAGTGAGCGGAGTGGGTGAAATTGCCTTCCAGCAGGCGGCTGGATTCCTGCGCATTCCCGATGGCAAGAACATGCTCGACAACACTGGTATTCACCCGGAATCCTATGATGCCACGAAAAAGCTGCTCTCATTGTTTGATATGGATAAAGACAGCACCGCCTGGCGGCAGTTGCGCAAGCTGGTGCGGCAGGAACGGCGGGATCTGGCTGCGCTGGCAGAAGACATCGGCGTTGGGGAACCGACCCTGAACGATATTCTCGCCGACCTGGAAAAGCCGGGACGGGATCCGCGCGATGCCATGCCAAAGCCAATCTTCAAGAGTGATGTCCTGAAAATCGAAGATTTGCGGGAAGGGATGCTGTTGAAAGGCACCGTCCGCAATGTCGTCGACTTCGGCGCTTTTGTTGATATCGGCGTCAAGCGGGACGGCCTGGTGCATGTCAGTGAAATGTCCGATAAGTTCGTGAAAAATCCGATGGATATCGTCGCCGTTGGCGATGTGGTCAGTGTCCGCGTCATCAAGGTCGACCTGGATCGTGGCCGGGTGCAGCTCTCGATGAAAGTGCAGTAGAAGTAAAACTTTCTGGCAGTGGCAGTCGGCTGTTATTCCTTACTGCCACTGTCTACTGCCACTATTTATCTACAGCTTTTAACACCACTTCTTCCAGCCATTGCAGCTTTGTTTGTAAATATCCTTCGGAATAAGGCGCGCTATTTATCGTTTCATTCAGCTCCCGAATACCGCCGGTTTCGCTTTGCCTGATCGTATGATTGCCATCTTTGAATCTTTTTATGGTTAAGTGGGCCAACGGGTTTTCTCCGATCGTTTTTTGGTAGAGCTTCATGGTCTTCTGCCAATCAACATTGGTATCCTTCTCACCAAAGATCGCCAACACCGGGCAGTTAATAGCACTTAGCACTTTTTCGAAATTGGGCACGTATATCATTAACCCGGTTGCATTATCCACCTTTATTTCTCCGCTGAGAAATTTTTCCTGTTCTTTTTGAAAGCTTATTTTATCCAGGGGCGGGACGCTATTTGTCAAATATTGATAAAATGAATCGTTTCGTAAATTTTTAGTGGCAGCTAAATAATCGGCATAGCTGCCCCCAAGGCGGAGGATGTCAAAACTTTTCTGCCATTCTCCCACAAGCGCTTCTGTTTCTTCCGCACTTCTTCCTTCGATAATAAAATTTTTGCGGAGCAGATAGCGGAAGTTTTCCTGGTCATCCGTGCCGCTGACTGAAATCCAAAATGCAATTGTTGGGTCTTGCGAAATCGCCAGCGGGGCAATCCAGCCGGCCCTGCTAATGCCCCAAAGCCCAATGTTGTTGCTCCCGGGGGTGTTTCGCAACCGTAGTGCTTTTATTGCCGCGACAACCTCATTGGCACTGCTGGCAACCGGTTGGTTGATGTCAAACTCTCCTTCGCTTGCCCCGCAACCGGGTTTATCCCAAATCAAAAAAGCAAAACCCAGCCGGGCAAAATGCGTACGAAAATTATACCACCAATTCCCTTCAACAACATTGGTGCTACCATACCCATGAACATAAATGATCAACCCGGATGCCGCGGTTTGAGCTGGCACATCCAAAAAACCGGAAAGCTTTTCTCCATTGGATGTGAATTCAAAAGGCTCCGTTTTAAAGAACTCCGAGGCATAGATATTCAGCGATACGATGAATGCAAGAACTAGCGTTCGAACGGCCATTTCCTTATCCCTGTTTTTATAGACTAAATTACTGCCGGCGCATTAACATTCTTCGGAACTGCACCATTTGCCAGCCAGCACTGAAAATTAACAATATTACGCCAAGAATCACCAGACTTACAACAACCATGCTCCCCAAAAAGTAATACCAATTATTATGAAAACTTAAGACTGCAAAGGCCAGCCCACAGCAACCGGATGTCAGCAAACATCCCAGCCAGAAATATTGTTGGGTGCTACTGTAAAAGATGGTCGGTTTTCCCCCCTGAAGAGCCGGGGTATTTTTGTACCAGCGCTGTCCCCAAATCGCCAGGAGGATTAATCCGGCAGCTGAGTTAAGTAATTGGGCCAATTGATAGGGTAGAAATTCATCAAGAATTCGCCAGGAAAAAATATCCCACCAGATATGGGTTAATGCGCCCAATCCCAGGGAAATCACCACTTTGAGATGGACCGACAGATCTCCAAATGGCGGGGGGGCCGGTAATTTACGAACCCGGGCCTGCAAACTTTCCGGTAAGAGCTGCACCAGCGACTGGCGAACAAACAGGTTATATATCCAGAACACCACCATCCCAATAGGTATGGCGTAATAAAAGATGCCAG
>JAUIFT010000080.1 GCA_030430345.1 Calditrichia bacterium
ATACCAGTTGCTGCCGCCATTGGTAGTGTACTTAATAAGTCCGAATCGCCCGACAATCCAGGCGGTGGAAGCATTAACAGCACACACTGAAAAGAGGAAATCGGTGGTGCCGGCAAACTGAAATTCCCAGTTATTGCCACCATCGCTGGTATGGAAAATGATTCCCCCGCTGCCGACTGTCCAGCCATTATTGGGATCGACAAAGTGGATCGACCGGATGTATTCCGAGCCGATTGTTGTTTGTTGCTGCCAGTTGCTGCCGCCATCGCTGGTGTGGACAACCGCTGCAGCGTCTCCCCCTGCCCAGCCATTATTGACATCGGTGAAATAGATCGCTTTCATTTGCTGCCCGGCAGGATTGGTTTGCATCGTCCAGCTATTGCCACCGTCGTTGGAATGAAAAATATTGCCGCCGTCGCCGGTAAACCAGCCGTTATTTGCATCGACAAAACAAGTCGATCGGATGGTCTGGGTCATCACACTGCTTTGGAGAGTCCAGGTTGTACCGCCGTCATTCGTGTGCAGGATGGTACCGTTGCCGCCAACCGCCCAGCCGGTATTGGCATTAATAAAATGGATCGAATGCAACGAGGCCGTTGTCCCACTGGTTTGGGCATGCCAGCCTGTCTGCGCATAGAGCGCACTGTAAAAGAGAAATATTAGAAACAACCAGGTGATCTTGAAACTACGTGCATACATGAGGTTTCCTCCTGTTAGATTTATACTAAAAAGTTGTTGGTTCCGCTAGTTGCTAGCGGGACCCGGTCCGACTTTAAAATCGCTAGTGGTCGAATAGCTCTCTCCGGTTTCCAGAACGACGACCTTAATCGGGCCGGTGGTAGCGCCGGCCGGTACTTTCCAGATCAAGCCATCGGATGTTGAATTCGGGCCCTGCGCCTGTGCCTGAACATCGTTAAAATAAAGGGCATTACCGGTCACATCTAAACTGAGGTTCCAGCCGATGATATTTATCAAATCTCCCACTGCCGCGGAATCCGGTGTAAAGGAGATAATTTCCGGCGGGAGTGAGGTAATCATCATGGTATCGCGATCGGTTTCATCCTGGCTTTCTTCAACATATACCCGCAGTTCAATCAAGTATGATCCCGGCTCAGCTGCCTGAAATGATCCGCTGGGCTGGTTATAGCCTCCGCCGAGGGCCGGACTTGCAAGGGGGGGAGATTGAGCGACGCTCCAGATATAGCGCAGCTCCCTCCCCAGCGGGTCGTAGGAGGCGCTGCCATCCAGGGTATAGCTGAGCGTGGGATCAATAGGGAAATTGAGGACCGTGTCCCTTCCGGCATCAGCTACCGGACCGAGAACGATAAAATCATCCGCAGCGCTGGCGACCTCTCCGGTTTCCGCCAGGGTAACAGTGATGGGCCCGCTGCTTGCACCTCCGGGAACTGCCGCCTGCAGTTCGTCGCTGGCAGCGCTCATCAGCGTTGCGGTTACCCCGTTAAATTTTACCGCATTACCGCCGCCGGCAAGATCGCTGCTGAAATTTTTGCCACTGATGGTGACAACGGTTCCCGCCATCCCGGTATCCGGCTGAACATCGCTTATTTCCGGAGGTCTGGTAATGACTTGCATGATATCGGCATCATGGTTCGTCCCGGCGATCACTTCCAGTATTATTTGGTATACGCCCGGCTCATCGACCTGAAAATTGGCCAGAATGGAGGTCCTGTTGTTAATAGAGGTTGAGGTAAGCGCCGAACGTACCGGCTTGCTAATAATGCGCCATTCATATGTGATGCCCGAGAGTCCCAGGGTGCCGCTGCCATCGAGGAATACGGTTTCACCGACATCCGCGAGTTGATCGGAACCGGCATTGGAGATTTGGTCGATGGCCTCGATTGGTTTGACAACCGTACCATTCTCATTTTCCTCGTCGGTGACCGTGAGGGAAACCCAATAGAATCCGGGAAGGTCCGGTGTAAACTTACAGATACTTTCGTTCGTCGGGGAGAGGAAGGCCTCACTGCCCTGTGGTTTGCCTTCGACACGAAATCTCCAAAAATAAATGACGATGGGACCACCATCAGGGTTGGACGAGGGGGCGGCATCCAGAGTCACTTCCTGATTGATCAAAACCAGGCTCCCCGGACTGATGCTAAATTCCGCGTCGGGGACAGCTGTACTGGTCGGGGTGGTGCAGTTTTGGTAGATGAGCAGGCAAGAAAACAATAGTGCGGCAATAAGTGCTTTTGAGAGATGGATTTTACCTGGCATGCTAGTCTCCTTCTTTTCTACGGTGAGAAAGGTTTTCGACAGAAATCCTCTGTAACGGGATCAGCGAAGTAACGCGTCTGCAGAAGCAATCGTATTTCGTTACCCGCCCGATCGAAGAAGAACATACCGCGCTTTTATTCTTCCCTGCAAAATCGATATTGCTAAGAGAAATGAGGAGCGACTGAGTTTTCAGGAGGGGGCAGCATGGGATTTGGGGAGAGAATGTTAATTGCTATACAACCGGAATCCAATTCGTATGACCGGTACTGACGTTCAGGGCAAATCAGAAGTTTAACCTTTTTGACAACACTCAGGTTTTCAATTTTTTTGGGAAATATTTTTATCCAAGTTATCGATACGTTCTCCGAAAATTTAGTAAATGAAAGCTTTATAAACACAAGCTGATTAATTTCAGAGAAACCTGTTTGTACCCTTTTCGAATGTACGAAATGGCGGCTGGCTTGTCAGTAAGTAAAAAATATATTGCAACACCGGGCGCCTGATTATGTGATGCCCGGATAGTGAAATCTTCAGACACGTTGCACCGCGCAGTTATAGCACCCCGGACCGGCATTGTGAATGTGTAAATAATCAACTTCCGCATCCGCAAAACAATCCTGGATGACCTCATTCAGTTTATGCCCGTCCGTCACCCGGGAAGATAGCATCATTGCCGTCCGATTATAAGCGCGCACGGAAAGCTGGCGATGCAGCAGCATAGCAGGAATTTCATTCATCGTGGGTTTGGCAGTTTCGGCATTTTTCCGTATATACACCGGACCATTCGCTTGATAGGGGGAGGAAACAGCGTGGTGGGCAAATGCTGTCAGTATTATTGTTTCGCCGACGGCTGCATCCTGCAGGCTGACCCGGCAGGGATAACCGGGATGTTGATCAGCGACTTTGCGAATAACGCCTAAATTAGCCAATTCATCATCAGCGAGATTAAACAAATGCTCAAAATTGTTTTTATCGGCAGCAACAACTTGAAAATTAGTATTCATCGGAAAAGCCCTCCGTTTTGTAAATAATTGTTCGGTCATTCTCGATGACAAAGAAATAATTCACCGGCGTTTTTTCCACCCGATAATTGCGGAATTTTAGAGAGGGCACGAAAAAAGCATTTGCAAGTCATACAAGATTTTATGAGAACCTTTCGAGGAAAATGTGGTATCTTCCTAAAAATGGATGCGAAAGTATAATGAGTGAGAAATTGCGGATTTTGATTGTCGATGATGAGCGCCCGGCCCGGGAACGTATTCGCGAATTGCTGGCCGCTGCTGATGTCGAGATTGTTGCTGAAAGCAAAAATGGCCTGGAAGCACTGGAGAAAATTCGGGAAATGAAACCGGCGTTGGTTTTTCTGGATATCCAGATGCCCGGCATGGATGGTTTCGCTGTATTGCAAGCCCTGAAACCGGCAGAATTACCGGTGATTATTTTTGTGACAGCCTTCGATCAATATGCGATTCGTGCTTTCGACGTCAACGCCATTGATTATTTGCTAAAGCCATTTAGCGATGAGCGCTTTGATGCAGCGTTGGCAAAAGCGCGCCGGCAGTGTGAACAAAATGATCAGGAAGATAACGACCGGCAGCGCTTGCTGGATCTGCTCGATGGTCTGCAAGCCAGTGGAGAAGGAGAGCGGCAGCGCTTGCCACTGGATCGACTGGCGGTAAAAACTTCCGATCGGATTTTGCTGCTTAAAACCGAAGAAATCGACTGGATCGAAGCGGCCGGTGTTTATGTCAATCTGCATATCGGGCGGCGCAGCTATCTTTACCGCGAAACGATCGGTGCGCTTGCTGTACAGCTTGATGCCCGCCAGTTTATTCGCATTCACCGCTCAACGATTGTTAACATTGATCGTATCCGCGAATTGCAGCCGCGCGCTCCCGGGGAATACTACGTCATTCTTCAGGATAACTCTGCCCTCAAGCTCAGCCGTGGCTACAGATCAAATCTTCGGAAACGCCTTGGAAAACCGTTTTAAATGGCCAATGATTAATATTCAATGTTCAATGCAAAAGTTTTAAAACTTTGAACGCTGAACTTTGAACTTCATACCAAATTTCTCTCCACTTATCCCAGCATATCGTTATTCACAACATCCGAATTGCGGATTTTTTCCCGGTTAATATTTTAGCAAGACTTACTGACGCAACTTTCTAGATAACTGTGGAGATTCTTATGAAGATGAAACAAACCTGCCGAATTTATGCTTTCCTGATCATATTACTAATTAGTTGGCCAACAATGGCCCAGGAAATTTTTTTTGATGATTTTTCCAATGGCCTGGATAAATGGATTGTCGGAACGGAAGATTACATCCGGATCGTTGATACTGGCGATCGCCAATATGGAAAAGCGCTGAAAATGTTTCCCGGCATCACCTTCCCTTACGCGCTGGTAAAAAACTCTGAAGACTGGCATCGCTACGAAGTGAGCGGCGATGTGCTTTTTCCGGACAGCGGGCATAGCTATATGGCATTGATCTATCACTATATGGAGGATGGAGAGCGGGCGGATATGGGGAGCCTCTACATCAAGGGGAATGGCAGCTATATTCGCGTTAATCCTCGTTTTGACCGCAATCCGCTGCGCACACTCTATGAAGAATTTAAAACACCATTGACCGGAAACGCCGCGATAAAAATAGGGGAGTGGCAGCGTTTTAAGGCGGAAATATTTGACAATGTCTGCCATTTGTATGTTGGGGACATGGAAACGCCGCAGGTGACATTCGATGCATTACCGTTAACCAGTGGCATGTTCGGATTTAAGCCACGCGTTGTTGGCGCGCCGGCGATTATCGATAATATCAGGGTTCGGCGCATTGAGCAATTAAAATATCAGGGGGCGCCTCGCCCGGACATTCCATATTCTCCGGAAACATTGACCACTGAGTGGGAAGTGATCGGACCGTTTGATGGTGCGCAACCGGCGATCGAAATGGGGGAAATCTCCGGCGAACAAAGATATTATCAAGATGGCAATGCTTATCGCTGGGAGAAATTTGCTACGGATAAACGGGGGTGCCTGGTAACGGCAAAAATTACCGGATTTACCCAGGGGGAAAGCGTTGCTTATTTTCGCACCATTATCGAAGCCGACAACCCACGGGAAATAACTCTGGATTTTAGCACTCGGGAAGATTTGGCGCTTTGGCTGAACGGCGAATTTTTGGGTTACGCCTATACGGACCGCTACGCCTGGTACGATTTCCGAACAAATCCCGAACATAATAGCGGCGCCTCAACGCATCAGATTAACAAAGGAAAAAATGAGCTGATTATTCGGGTCCGTGGCGGAAAATATGCCGGTGGGGGATTTTTTATTTATGCGAAGTGAATAGGAGAGCGGAACCTCACAACCAAAGGGAGTGCAACCATAAACCAAGGAGTATTCAATGAAGCAATTTCTGAAAAGATTTAATCGCTATTTGAGCGTATTGATATTTTTTCTGTTAATCTCGGCAGTCAATGCAGAAGTAATATATCTCGATAGCCGCAATGGTGATGATGCCAATCCGGGAAGTAAAGAACAGCCGGTAAAGACATTCCTAAAAGCAGCGGAGATGATTAATAATAGCACTGAAACAGGGGGGGCGACAGTGATCGTCGCGGCGGGCGTCTATCCCCTGGCGGAGCGAATCCTGCTTAAAAATGAACGCCCTTTTAGCCGGGAGGAGCGCTTAACGATTCGAGCCGCGATTTTACCGGGAGATGCGGACTGGCGGCCGGGAATGATGCCGGTGTTGATCTCCACCCAGGAACGTGCCGCCCCGGATATCAGCAAAGAGCGCGGCACAACGATGTATGGCCTTCAGGTGGAAGTGAACCATGTAACCATTCAGGGACTGAAGTTCCTCGGCAATGCCGCACCGCATAATCGCTATTACCCGATTCGCCGCAATGGTAAAAATTTACGGGATCTGAAAGTCACGCAATGCCTGTTTGTCGGTGACCGCCACGCCTTACCGATTCATGTGGCAATTATTGCCAATGGCCATGAACTGGTGGTTGAACATAGCGTTTTTTACAATTGCAAAAATTCCGTGGTTTTCTGGAATGTTGAAGAAGGGAAAAGTTACGGCAATGCCATGCGCAATTGTATTGTCGAAGGCGCTTATCGTACCGGCGTTTGGGCAGTCGCTACCGCTGATGATTTCGAATTCAGCAATAATGTTTTTAATCGCTGCGATTATTTCTTTGTTCGCAATAATATCAATCAGGAAACCTTTCATCTGAAGAATTCAATTATTAGCAATTACAACCACTTTTCCGGATATGGCACCGCCAGCGGACCAACCGGCGAAACCGGGTCGGAAATTACCTACCGGGAAGAAAACCTGGAAAAGAATGCCACGGTGAAATTGGAAACCGGCGCGGTTTATCCGGCGGAGCTCAGTTTGATGACGACGAATAATTATCTCCATCCCGTAAAGGACAGCGCGGCGGCTAAATTAGGCGCCGGTTTGTTTAAAAAGTAGTGATCTTGTGGAAAAACCCGATATTTTTATTCAAGGAGACAAAACTGTCTAAAAATAAATTTGCTTCACCATTTTGCTGAAATTACACTGTGGAAAATGCGGGTTTAAACTTTATACTATCACAGCCGTATTCACCTTATCAAACAGTAAATAGTGATAGTTTAATGTGAAATGGAGCGCTGATGAAAATGAAACAGATTCTCTGGATAATTGGGGTTGTATTGTGCACTGGTTTGCCTGGATGCGTGGAAAGCAGGGACGCAGCTACGGAGAGTGCTGGCAGTAATGAAATTAATTTTGTAACAGCCGATAGTGTGCAAATTATTGCTGATTTATATGTAAGCAACAAAACAGCGCCGACCATTTTACTCTTTCATCAAGGCGGGTCAAATGCCAGGGCGGAGTATGTAACAATCATCCCCCGCTTAATGGAAAAAGGGTATAACATAATAGCTATCGATCAAAGACGGGGGGGACAACGGTATGGCAGCTACAACCGAACCATTGCCAGGATGCCGGAAAGCAATTTCAGTTATTGTGATGCTTATGCGGACCTTGAAAATACCCTTGATTACCTGATTAGATCAGGATTTTCCGGAAGTAAAATATTATGGGGAAGCAGTTATAGTGCCTCCCTGGCGATTAAACTGGCAAACAATCGGCCTGAAGCGGTGGATGCTGTTTTAGCGTTCTCTCCTGCCTCGGGCGGCCCGATGGAGGGATGCCGGCCGGATGAGTATTTTGAAACCCTGCAAGTTCCCCTGCTTTTATTAAGACCAAAGGGGGAAATGGAAATAGCGAGTGTACAGGCACAATTTGATTTGGCCCGGGAAAACAATCATCAGGTTTATATTGCTGAAAATGGCGTGCACGGTTCGTCAATGCTTGTCGCCAAACGGGTTAAAGCTGACGTCGCTGAAAACTGGCAAATTGTTGAATCATTTATATCGAGTGTCATTGAAGCGCGTGAAGAATAAATTCAGACTATGAACAACCATTGGATATTCTGCTCGATCTGGCATAAACTGGCGGCCGGATTTATTTTCTGGTCCCTGGTTGGATTGTTTTTCTCCACCTATGCCTACTTCTATTTTTCCTATCATCAGCCCGGCTATACTTTTGTTGATGCGCTGAAAGGCACACTGCCGCAATGGTATGTTTGGGGCGGGCTGGCGCCGTTGATTGTTCGCCTGGATAAAATTGCCGCCAGTGGGAAAGACCGGATTTTTCAACGGGCGCTGATGCACATTCCCTTT
>JAUIFT010000081.1 GCA_030430345.1 Calditrichia bacterium
GGGCAAATATCCCAGACTTTCCCCCGCTTCGACCGCTGGCCGGGCCAGGACAATTTTCTTCACTCTTTTTTCTTTTAACGCGGCAACAGCGAATGCGACAGCCATATAGGTTTTACCAGTACCAGCCGGACCGATAACAACCACCAGGTCATGTTGTTTAATTGCATCTGTTACTTTTTGCTGACCGGATGTCCGGGGTTTGATATAGCCTTTTTTGGTAAAAAGCACTACCTCGTCTAACTCTTTGCCCCGCATAGAAACCGGCGGATGGTCTTCATCCCCATTCCGGGAAGAATAATCCGCCTTAATCACATGGAGAATGGTTTCCACATCTTCCCGGCGAATATGGCCATTGCGATTCGCGATAAAGATCAATTCACTGATTATATTTTCGACTTGTTCAATATCGCTACTATTCCCCCGAATTTTCAATTGATCCCCACGGGCGATTAATTGAACGGGATAATGCTTTTCTATTATTCTAAGATATTCGTCCCCTACTCCATAAAGCGTCATTGGATCAATTTTATCCAATTTTAACAGCAACTCGTCGCCATTTTCACTTCTTTTCATAAACGCCTTTCCATACACAAACTCAGGTGATTTTCTCACCCATTCCTTTTTAATACTACGGCTGAAAAATAAAAAGGCTCTCGGCTGAAGCCAAGAGCCTTTTAAGAAACATTTTTGTCAAAAAAACTTAGTTCCCAAGCTTAAGAACCATGTGCGGGTAGATCATGTTCGGATCTTCACCGATAACGTCCTTATTTGCTTCGTATAATCTTTGCCAGGTAAAGGCATTGCCTTCGCTCTTGGCGATAGCGGTTAAATCATCGCCTTTTTTAACCCAATAGGTCCCGGATTTGGCAAATTTCGGAATATCAAATACCTGATTCGGATAGATTAAGTCAGGATTATTGATCTGGCTCTTATTAACAGTATAAATTCTCCACCATGCGTAAGGATCGCCATAGTGCTTGGACATGCTGGAAATCTTCCAGAGATAATCGCCACGGAGAACAGTATATTTAATAGAGACAGAGTTTGCTTTTTCACGAGCGCGCTTGATAGCAGCTTCAACCCGGTTCAGAATTGCATAGCCATCCGGTCCGAGGCTGATCTTACTTTTTCTTAATTCAGCCAGTCTGGCTTCATACTCGTCCAGTTCGGAAATTCTGTTAGCCATTTCCTCTGCGGACAATGCGCCAAAGGCATTTACGGAATTCTCCAAATCTTTACACTGATTTGTGTAGTCATTATAACCAGCTTCGTCTGTTCCGAGCATTTCATAAATTTTATTCCAGCAGTTTGCATACTCAGCGTCAGCTGCGGAAATATCACTGTTCAAACCAGCAATTTTTGCTTCTTCTTCTGCAATAGCTGCATTGGCATCAGCCAGTCTTTTAGTCCACTTCTGGAATTCTGCGTTATACTCATCCATTTTCATGCTTTTGTAATCATAGCGATACTGCTGCGCAAAAGCACCGGCGGTAAACATAAATAATAATAAAGATGTTATGGCAATAATCGATTTTCTTTGCATTTTGCCTCCTCGATAATTAAAATTTCGACGCCTGAAAGCGATCAATTTTCTTCCCAGCCTTCTAAACGCTTCTCAGTATCAGCTTTGTCTTTTTTTACACCATCTACTTTACTGTTCTTTTGGGAAAGTTCACCCTCAAGTTGACCTCTTTGCTGCTTCAACTCTTCCAGCTTTCTTTCAGCTTCCAATGTAGCGTCAATGGTTTCTTCCATTGCATTAATTTGTTGCTCATTGGGATGGGGAGTACATGAAAAAGATACCACAAGAAAGCAGCAAGCAGCCAGCGCGATAAATAAATTTCTGAATCTCTTGAAAAGCATAAAATGCCTCCTCTATTTTGACTATGTGCGTAGGAAAATACTAAAAATTAAAATTTTTGTCAAGGCTTTATCCGCAAAAAAAGATAAATAATTTATTTTCTGATATTTATAAAAAGTTCACGCAGCTGTTTTTCGGATACATTTGACGGTGTTTTTTCCATAATTCCCACCGCGCTGGCCGTTTTGGGAAATGTAATGACATCCCGGATAGAGGCCTGATTTGCCAGCAGCATTACCAGACGGTCAAAACCAAATGCGATACCACCATGGGGCGGGGCGCCATAGCTGAGCGCATCCAGTAAAAATCCAAATTTCGCCTCGGCTTCTTCCTGGCCGATATTAAGCGCGTGAAATACTTTTTCCTGCAGTTCGCGGTCATGAATACGAATACTTCCCCCGGAAATTTCATTACCATTATAAATCAGGTCATAAGCACGTGCCCGCACCTTTTCCGGAGATTCATCCAGCAGGTGCATATCTTCCAGTTTCGGGGAAGTAAAGGGGTGATGCCGGGCCACATAACGACGGTCTTCTTCACTGTATTCCAGCATGGGAAAGTCGATCGTCCAGTGCAGATGGTGCTTGCTTTCATCGATTAAATCCAATTCCGCGGCCAGTTTATTCCGCAGAAAACCAAGGATGGTCTGCGCAAATTCTTTTTTGGTATCAGCGACAACCAGCATTAGACAGTCACCATTACCGCCCAGCTGCTCTTTCAGGCGTGCTTTCTCTGTGTCCGAAAGGAACTTGCTAATACCGCCTTCAAAGTTACCAGCGACGTATTTCATGTAGGCCAGCCCACTGGCCCCAACAGACTTCGCCCAGGCAATCAGATCGTCAATTTGCTTGCGGCTGTAAGCAGCAGCTTCGGAAACCGCCAGGGCGCCGAGATATCCATTTCCCTCCACCACGGATTTAAACACTTTAAATTCAGTGGCATCAAAAACAGCGGTAATATCCTTTAACTCCAGCCCAAAACGGGTATCGGGTTTATCACTGCCAAAACGATCCATTGATTCCTGGTAGGTAATACGCGCTAAAGGCATCTCCAGTTCAATGTTCATCAGTTTCCGGAAGAGGTATTGCATAAACGCTTCCACCATGCCCATCACGTCGTCTTCATCAACAAAGGACATTTCGACGTCAATCTGGGTAAATTCCGGCTGGCGGTCTTTACGGAGGTCTTCATCCCGGAAACATTTCACAATCTGATAATATTTATCGAAACCAGCAACCATCAATATCTGCTTATAGGTTTGCGGGGATTGCGGCAGGGCATAAAACATCCCTTTTTGCAAACGGGATGGCACCAAAAAGTCCCGTGCACCTTCCGGGGTACTTTTCGTCAGAATCGGCGTTTCAATTTCGATGAACCCTTCTTCATTAAAGAATTCCCGGGTGGCCTGCGCAATTTCATGGCGAAAAATGATCGTCTGCTGTAATTTTGGGCGTCGCAGATCAAGATAACGATAACGTAACCGGACATCTTCAGATACATCCAGATAATCTTTGATGCCGAAAGGGGTTGTCTCACTGGCGTTTAATATTTCCAGATCACTGGCGAGGATTTCAATTTCGCCGGTTTCCATATTCGGATTTATATTCTCTTTGGTACGGGGAGAAACTTTACCAGCGACTGCAACAACGAATTCCGAGCGCAGTTTTTTTGCCAATTGAAAGCTGTCATCATTCTCCAGGGAAAAGGCAACCTGAACCTTCCCGTAACGGTCTCTTAAATCGATAAAGAATAGGCTCCCATGATCGCGCCAATTGTCTACCCATCCGGCGACAACGATATTTTGACCCGATTGCTCCAGGGTAATTTTGCCACACTTATGTGTTCTTTTTAAGCGCATTTCCGCTCCTGTTATTGATCTTTATAAAGGGTGAAAAATATATACTGATCCCCATCGGTAAGCAAGACAAATAATTATCATTTGCCCGATTTTAGGGTTCAAACATGCCCGGCTAATTGGCATGTCATCGCGAGGCGTCTTTTTTGCCGAAGCAATCTCAATTGGGCACTTGCAGAGGAGATCGCTTCGTCGCGTCACTCCTCGCGATGACAGTTTGAACTGCTTCCATATTGCTTTTTTAAGAAGATCTTTTCAGGGTGCTTTAAAAACAAAAAGCCCGCTGGAAGCGGGCTTTCGTATAATACTATGAAAATGGATATCTAGAAAATAAAAGGCAGTCGAACCTTTACCATTCCTGCATTTTCCACAGCTCCAAAACGCCAGCGCTTGACTGCACGAACGATACAATCGTCAAGCTTTTTATCGCCAAGTTTCGAGCTGAGCACTCTTGCCCGGCGAACTTTACCATCCGGTGCAATTTCAACTTCCAGATCGATCCGGCCTTTCAGGTTCGGATTAATCTTGGCACGTTTCTGATAACAATATTCAACCGAAGCTTTCTGCGAGTTGATGGAGGCAGTAATGCTTTCCGAATCTCTTTTACCAGCACCGCCGGTCAGCTTCACATTCTCACTGGCCAGCTGAATTTTACCACGGCGCTTGAAACTGGATGTGCCGCCGCTGACGCCGGATCCGGCAATCATATCATCGATGCCAGTGCCGTCGCCATCCTGACGGAAACCTGAGCCTTTTGCTGCACGCGTGCGTTCTCCCGGCGCGCCAGCTGCGCGGATACCAGTGGTACCTTCTACAATCTCGCCGATATCGCCAACCCCACCAGCACCACCGGCCAGATCGGACAATACGTCGCTATAGGCCACGTTACCGGCACCGGCGCCACCCGCAGAAGTTGCAATCGCCAGAATTCCCTGCGATCCTACTTCCTGTTGCATTTGGCGCGAGCGCGCGGCGAGATCTTCCTGAGTACGCTGACGGCGTTCTGCACGCTGCGACTGGGATTCTTCCACACGTTCTTTACCTTTTTCACTGACTTCTTCCGGCTCGTCTTCAGCGACATCTTCGCTACCGCCACCCACATCTTCGTCGGTTTCGGTCTCATCTTCCGGTTCGATCAGTTCAGTTTGGTAAATTTTCTGGATTGCGCGGTTTTTCATCGCCTGAATTTGATCTTCGCTTAAGCTCCAGTCCTGCATGCTCACATAGAAAGCGAATCCATAGAGCAAAATAAAAGTGACCAGAAAAATACTGTAGTAGCGAACATCCAGCGTTTCCCAAAAATTTCTCTCAAATTCTTTGGGAAATCCGGCGAGCCGAAAACCGGCCGGACCTCCTGGGGGCCCTGACATTCTTGAATCCATTATAATTTCCTCTAAAACTTACGTTAAACTGCTTATCGTTCTCTAATTGTGAGCAGCCTGAGCTTATTATACTCCGACGACCCGCAGGTATAGATCACTTTAAAAAGCATTTGAAATGGCACACTTTCGTCCGCAACCACTATCACTTCATGTGTAAATGGGATACTATAAGTTATCTCATTTTGTTTCGCTTCCTGCGCTCGCCGGCTCAGTTCACTATAAAGCGGCGCAATAATTGGCGATTGCGAATCGATCTGATCGATACTCATCACCCGCTCGTCGGAAACCAGAATATTCTCCCGGGTAATCGACACGGTTAACTCTTTGTGCGGTGCCTGAGTACTTAATGAATAGGGCAACTTAAGGTCGCTTGAGGGCGAAATGATTGCCCCGGTTGTTGAATAGGTTTTCAGCAAAAACAGAAGAATAATCGTCATTGCATCCATCATGGATGTCAGATTCAGTTCTTCATCGGTTTCTGTGCGATGCTTTTTTGCTCTCGATGGTATAAATGCCATTGCGTTTTATCCTTCGTTAGATAATCACCTGGCCGATATTAATCTGCGGGAATAACTCTTCCAGGTTTCCGTCTACAGCTTCAAAGACGGTGACATTATCCACGGTTTTAATAATGTGTTTATATTCTATATCTGCCTCAGCGGATATAATAATACTTTTTTCGTCAATAAATCCCTGATCTTTAATTTTATCTTTAATTTCGATCAGTTGTTCTTGCAATGCGACATAATCGTAGGTGCCATCTTCCAGGATCGCGATCGTCGGTTCGGACTCGGTATTGGCTTCGCCGGTCAAATAACCGGCTTTGTTGCCAATATAGAATCCGCTTTTCGACAAAATAACGGTCAACTGGAAGCGTTTTTCCTTTTCGATATTATCACCGGCACTGTCCCCCGGCCCTTTTCTCGCCGCCGGAGGCAGATTCAATTCCCGGATGGAGAGCTTTACGAATTCCGCACTATAGAGAAGAATCGGAATCAGCACAACCATCAGGTTCATCACCGGCCGGATATCCAGCGGTATTTCCTGCACCTTGTTTTTCGAACGCATTGAAGGTTTAAATGCCATGGTCGAAATCCTCTAAGGGCTTAACGGTTACCGGTAATCAGATTGATCAGCTTGACCAGATGCTCATCCATATCATCAATAATCTGAGCAGTCTTATTCTGAATTACATTGTAGGCAACGATTGTCGGGATTGCCACTGCCAGACCGAAAATCGTGGTGTTCATTGCTGTCGAAATACCACGGGCCAGCAGACGGGTTTTCTGATCATCAGGAATCTCTGCGCTACCAACTGCCGAGAACGCGACAATCAGACCGTAAATCGTTCCCATTAATCCTGTCAAAGTAGCAACGTTGGCAATCATCGACAGATAATTGGTGCGTCGCTGAAGTTTCGGTATCACTTCCAGCGTGCCTTCATCCACAGCATTCTGAATAGAACGGAAGTCCAGGCTTTCGCTTTCGGCGACACGCTTCAGGCCAGCGAGCACTACGTAAGGCAGAGCCTTTTGCTTACCTGATTCGCAAAGGTCGATTGCTCTTTTGATATTTCCACTGGTAACATACTTGCGGATTTCCATCATAAACTTGTCAGAGTTAACGTTGGACTTAACCATAACATAATAAACGCGCTCTGCTGCGATGGTAATGGCAATTACCAGGAAAATGAGTATGAGCCACATGAAGGCAAAACCTTCTGCTTCCGGACTAAAAGAGCTTAAAAATTCACTCCAAAATGCATTTCCCATTGAGTTTTCTCCTGAGTATTTCTAGGTCTTGGGCCTGTTGCTATTCTCGGTTAGAATCGTTTTTTGTTAACCAGTTCCTTGATGTTTTTGATCGGCTTGATTTTTCCACTGGTAACCGGTTTGAAATCCAGTTCCTCAGTTTCTCCAGAAAGTTCCGATCTAAAACTTTTCTCAACTTTCACCTCGTCAAAGTCAGAAACTTTGCGCTTGTCCAGAATCTGAACTTGCGGAAGCTCCGCACGCGAATCCAGTATCTGCGCTTCAATCTGAATAACTTCATCCGTTTGCGCATTGTTTTGACCTTGTCCCTGTTGTTGGGCAAATACCATCGATCCGCTTAACAACAGAAATGCAAAAACGACTCCGAGCAGATTTCTAACAGACATGGGTAATCCTTATTCTGAAACAACACGGTTTTTATTCAAAATACCGGTCCGGCGCAATTGCTCCGGTCGAATATCACGGGGTTGAACCTGATTGCGAATCCGGGTGATGGTTTCATTTATCTCGCCGGGCAGCAGCCTTAGCAGCAGATAAAATTTGAGCCCAAAGCGCGGAACACCATCGGGATCGGTTACTGATGCGGTAACCAGATTACGCCCGTCATTCAAAAATTCGGCGAACGTCGAGAAATTTAACATTTGAACATTTTGGAAGCCGTCGTTCTCGACGCCAATCAAATAGATATCATTCAAGAAGATACGATATTTCTGATCAGCAGCAACTGCCAGCCACCCTTCGATGGGTTTGGACTTCAATTCAAAGGACTTTCGGAAATAGGCGGTAACGCTATCCGGCGCGAGCTCTGTGCCAAGGGCCAATTGCCCGGCAGTATCTGCGGTAACAGAATCCGTTGACGCAAAGGTAGTCAAAGAACTGTCGTCTTGCAAGGTTGAGTCTTCCAAGGTTCTGTCTTCAAATTCCAGCGGATTGCCAATCGATCCACTTGCTCCGGAAGAGACATAACGTTCAAACCAAATGGAAGGTGGCGCAATTCCCAGCGAATCGAACACCGGGCTTATCTCATCAAAAGGCACCTGGATGACTTTCGCCGGATCCCAGCTCGCATCGCCGAATTCAATCAGGTTCAAATTCTGC
>JAUIFT010000082.1 GCA_030430345.1 Calditrichia bacterium
TGAGTGGCTGCAGTGGGGAAATCGAAACGTCCGGCCAGGAATTTGAAGCGCGCGCCGAGCAGGTTGTGCTGGCATCCGGCGGTATTTGCGGCGGGGATTTGACCCGGGTAAAAGCGAACTGGTATACTCCCTGGGGACACCCGCCCACCACTCTCCTGAATGGCTCTCACCGTTTCGCCGATGGCCTGTTGCATGAAGAAGTAAAACGGCATGGCGGGCAACTGACCCATCTGGATAAGCAATGGCATTATGCCGCCGGTATTCGCCGGACGGATGCGGAAATCGCCAACGAAGGCCTCAGTTTAGTGCCTCCCCGCTCCGCGCTCTGGCTGGATGCCAGCGGCCGCCGCTTTGGCCCGGTACCGCTGATGGGCTACACCGATACGCGGTATGTCGTAGAACAGATTTGCCGCAGCCCAGCGCAATATTCCTGGCAGATATTAAACTGGAAAATCGCTATTCGCGAGCTGGCGGTTTCCGGTTGCGATTATATGGATGCCTTCCGTTACCGGAAGAAAGGAAAACTGCTGAAACACCTGCTCTTTGGGAACAAAGCGCTTATCCGCCGCCTGCTCCGGGAATCCGTCGATATCGTTACTGCGGATTCGCTGGATGAACTGGCCGGGAAGATGAACAAGTTAAGCCTGGACGGACATACCATCGACCGGGAAGGCATGCGGGCTGATGTCCGCGCCTATGATGAACAAATTGCGCGGGGAGAGAAATATTTCAATGATGATCAGCTGCGCCGGATTGCCAATTTTCGCCAATACCGCGCCGATCGTCTCCGCACCTGCAAATTTCAAAAGATTGATGATCCCGGCGCGAAACCCCTGATGGCGATTCGCCTGTTTATCCTTAGCCGGAAAAGTTTGGGAGGCGTGCAGACCGACCTGCAAAGCCGGGTGCTCGATGCCGCCGGTCAACCGATCCCCGGCCTTTATGCCGTCGGAGAAACCGCCGGTTTTGGTGGTGGCGGGATTCACGGCAAAGGATCGCTGGAGGGAACGTTTCTGGGCAGTTGTATTCTCACCGGACGTCTGGCCGGGCAATCGATTTGCGGCAAATTGTGATAGCCAGGGCGTGTTGGAAATTAGGCGGAAAAAATGCCAAAATCTGTGTTTTCGATTAATTGTCAACGCGTCCTAATACTCAGTTAACCAGGAGGTAGAAATGGATCGACAACAAACGTCATCGCGGAAAGTCTCAATTTCGAAAGGCAAGAAAACTGGTGCCCAGCTGGTCGTGCAGGCGTTGGAGCAACTCCCGGTATCCCATACCTTTGGCATTCCCGGTGTTCACGTGACGGAACTCTATGATGC
The DNA here is from genome assembly GCA_030430345.1 of Calditrichia bacterium. Next base: position 1,323 of record JAUIFT010000082.1, read on the forward strand.
CTTGAATCAGTCATCGAAAATTCATCCGGTACTGGTGACCCACGAAAGCGGCGCAGCCTTTATGGCCGATGCGCTGAGCCGCACCGATGCAGCCGGCGGCATCGGTGTGCTGGTGATTGTTCCGGCGGCTGGTATGACCCATGCGATGAGCGGTATCGGCGAAGCCTACCTGGATGGCATCCCGATGTTGATTATTTCCGGTGGTATCCGCCAGGATACCGGCCGCGCTTACCAGCTGCATGATATCGATCAGCTGCGCATTATGGAGGGGATTACCAAGAAGGCTTACCGGATTGAGAATCATCAGCAGATAATCCCGACCATCATCGAAGCCTATGAGATTGCGGTTTCCGGGGAACCGGGCCCGGTGTTTATTGAACTGCCGGCCAATATTCAATTATTTCGCGGGGATTCCGGATCGATACCTGCCGAGCGACCGCAGCGGCGCCAGCCGCCGCTTGCTGCCGGAGAAGACATTGAAGCCGCCGCAGAACTCCTGCAAACAGCGAAACGGCCGGGGATTTTCCTCGGATGGGGCGCCCGCGATTGTGCGGACCTTTCCATTCGCCTGGCGGAAATTCTGCAAGCACCGGTAGCGACGACCCTGCAGGGATTGAGTGTTTTTCCGGCGGATCATCCGTTGCATACCGGCATGGGATTTAGCGCTGCCGCGGTGCCGGCCGCCCAGAATGCCTTTGCCGATTGCGATTGCTTGCTTGCGGTAGGGCTGCGCTTCAGCGAGATTCCCACCGGTAGTTTTAGCATTCCGGTGCCGGAGAATCTGATTCACATCGACATCAATCCGGAGGTGTTCCAGAAAAATTATCCGGCCCGGGTAGCCATTACTGCCGATGCCCGCGCTGCGATGGAAGCACTGCTTGCCGCATTGGGGGATTACGCTGCCCGGCCGTCTAAGCTGGCCGATCAAATTCGCGCAGATAAAACATCCTACCGGGAGGAATGGCACGCCCATCTCAATGATCGCGTGAACCCGGCATTGTTTTTTGATGCTTTACGAAATCAACTGGATGATAATGCTATTATGGTGGCGGATGACGGCAACCATACCTTCCTCTGTGCGGAACTGTTCCCGGTAAAACATTCCCGGCATTTTATCAGTCCAACCGATTTTAACTGCATGGGCTATTGCGTGCCGGCGGCGATTGGGGCAAAACTGGTGAATCCGGAGAAGCAGGTGGTTGGTATTGTCGGTGATGGCGCTTTTCTGATGACCTGTATGGAAATCCTTACCGCCAGCCTGGAAAATTTAGGCATTGTCTACTTTGTATTTCACGATGGTGAATTGGCGCAGATCGCCCAGGGGCAGGAAATTCCCTATAACCGGAAAACCTGCACCGTATTGGGAAATGTGAAGATCCGCGGCATCGCAGAAGCAACCGGAGCGGCCTATTTTGAAATAAACCAGAACGCGGAAATTGAATCGATTATTCCGGCGGCCCTGGAAAAAGCGGCCTCCAATCAGCCGGTTATCGTCGATGTCAGGATCGACTACTCCAAACAAACCCGCTTTACCAAAGGCGTGGTGAAAGCAGTTTCCGGTCGCTTTCCGCTAGGAGAAAAGATACGTTTTGTCGGACGCGCATTGTTGCGTAAAGTTACCGGATAAAGATCTTCGGTAAATTGAAATGGTAAACGTAACATTGAAAAAATCCATTCACTCTGAGCTTGAGCTTTGTGCTGCCGGAGTTTGCACAACTTTTTCCGGGAGCGGCTTGTTTTGACAGTTTATTATGTGCATCTTTGAGCCGCATAAACGGTATCTTGTCTATGAACAAAGAAAGTATTCTTAAGCAGAAAGTCGTCAGCCCGGTTGAGACTGCGCAGGTTGCCGCAGCATTTGCCAATAATCTCCAGCCGGGGGACGTGCTGGCATTTTACGGCGATCTCGGCAGCGGGAAAACCTTTTTCACGAAAGCAGTATGCCGGGAACTGCAAACGGCTGAAGAGCCGACCAGTCCCACTTTTACCATCGTAAATGAATATTTCGCAGCGTCAGGAATGCCGGTCTATCATTTTGATTTTTATCGAATTGAACATGATGCCGAGTTGTCCAATCTCGGGCTTGATGATTATTTCTACGGTGATGGCATCTGTTTGATCGAATGGGCGAATAAAATTAGCGCCCACCTCCCCATACCGCGTTACGACATTTACATCAATCCGGTCGAAGGAAAACCGGAATCCCGCACCATCCGCATCGAAAAAATTCTCCCCTGATCAAAGCCCCTCTTAGCCCTCAGCCTACCGCCTAAAAACCTTCAAGTCTTTTCCCGAAAAAATCCGCCGGCAAACGTTGAAATTTGCAAGTTTCCAACGGGAGTGTTATATATTTAAAAATCGAACAGGAGTGAAGCGATGAAGCTTGGATTTGTAAGTGCAATTTTGCCGGACCTTTCTCTGGAAGAAGTGTTCTCTTTTGCTGCTGAAGCCGGATATGATTGCGTGGAAGTCATGTGCTGGCCCAAGGGCAAAGCGGAACGGCGCTACGCTGGCGTCACCCATATTGATGTTACCAGTCTGAAGAAAGCCAATGTGCAAAGAATCCATGATTTATGTGAGGCGACAGGCGTTTCTATCAGTGGATTAGGGTATTATCCAAACCCGCTGGCGCCGGACAAGGATGAAGCGAAAGTGGCTGCCGATCATATTAAGAAAGTGATTCGCGCTTCTGCCAGGCTGGGCATTTATCGCATGAACACTTTTATCGGGAGGGACTGGCGAAAATCGGTGACAGACAATTGGCCGCGCTTCAAAAAGACCTGGGGACCGATTATCAAGCTGGCGGAAAAAGAACAGGTGTATGTCGGGATCGAAAATTGCCCGATGTATTTCAGCGATGACGAATGGCCCGGCGGGAAAAATCTTGCCCGTAATCCGGCGATCTGGCGAGAGATGTTCCGAACAATTCCCAGCGATTATTTCGGTCTCAATTACGATCCTTCCCACATGATCTGGCAGATGATGGATTATCTGCAGCCAATGTGGGAATTTTCCCATAAACTTTTTCATGTGCATGCCAAGGATGTGCGTCTGGACCGCCAGAAGTTGAGCGATGTTGGTATTATGGCGACACCGCTCTCTTTTCATACCCCCAAACTCCCCGGTCTTGGTGAAGTGGATTGGGGCAGATTTTTCTCGGTACTCACCGACACCGGTTACGACGGTCCGGTTTGCGTTGAGGTTGAAGACCGGGCCTACGAAGGCTCCCTGGAAAACCGGAAAGCCTCGCTCCGGCAAAGCGCCACCTATCTGCGGCAGTTTATTCCCCGGCGGTAGATGAAATGGGCAATTGACAATCAAACAATTTTTGCTCATTTGCTTATTTCTTGCGACAGAAATATATCTCTCCGCTCGCTGCCGTTAACCCCATCCGGGTGGCTGTTTCTGCATCGGCCAGGTCTGCTGTTTCGATGACATCCACCTTAAATCCGGCTTCACGAAGCCGGTCGACATAATCCGGTCCGTAGCGGCGCACATGGTCTTCCTGCCCGAACAGTGCCAGGCGTTGCGCCGGATCGGCAATGTCCGGATCTTCAATGGTTTTTTCGCTGGTAATCGGTACTTGCAAAATCGCCCAGCCATCGCTTTTCAATACCCGCTGAAATTCCCGCATCGCTTTTATATCATCGGGCACATGCTCCAGCACATGACTGCAGTAGATCACGTCGAAGGATTGATCCGGGTATTGAATATCGGTGATATCCATCCGTACCATTACCGCCGGATCAAGCAAGTCTGCGGTTAAGTAGCCCTCCCCAATCATTTCCCGGAAGCGCGCTTCGAAACATTTTTCCGGGGCGACGTGGAGCATCTGTTTCGAGCGGCGGTCAAAAAGATCGGTGTGTTCGGAGAGGTAAATCCATAGCAGGCGATGGCGCTCAAATGCCCCGCAACGGGCGCACTGGGCATCCGTTCTCGGGACGATGCCGCCAGCCAAAAATTTGCGGGAGGACCTGCTGCATACCGGACAAAACCGGCCATTACCAAAATAAAAGATTGAGCGAAGTTGGCGCAGCGGTTTTTTTGCCCATTCCGGCAGTTGAGAGAGTCGCGTTTTCATACGGAGCGCTAAGCGGTAATAGATTCCTTCTTGACAATGAAACGGTAAATTAACATCGCTATATCATACGCAGCGAACAGCAATAAAACATATCCTAAATAATTTTCCCAACTGCCAATATCTGCCGGACGAATCCAAACGGTATTCATCAAGCCGGCAACGATAAAAATAAACGTTCTGATAATTGTCCAGAAAAATTTTCCTTTACGCATCTTTTTCTCCTTTCCGACCGGTGGATCGTAGAGAATTTGGGTAACAGTAAATTATTCGGCAAATTCTATGACCTCGAAATCTCGCAGAATATTAATAATGTCGATAATTTCCGCGGTAAAAGTGTCCTTCACGCCGGCAGCCTGAATAATTTCCTCAATCTTTTGATAAGCTGCATTGGGAAAGGGCAAATGATAGAGGAATTTCCCCTGGGAGGTAGTCAGGCTAATTTTTCGCTGCCGGCGTTTCCGGCCTTCTCCGCTAAATACCGTAATCGCTGAGATGAAAGAATTATTGTTTGCCGTCGAAAATAAAGCGCCGGAATTTTTCCGTTCGCGAATCCGGCTTTCCAGAAGGCCATTTTCCAGGCCCGGGTTATATAAGCTCGTAAAATCCAGATCAATTGACAGGTTTTTTTTCTCCAAAGTGTAGCGAAAATACGGCCGTTTTCGCTCATAAACCTCCTGCCGGGAAGTGATCTCCAGGGCGGTCAGTTCCTCCAGGAAATCCTGCGCGGTTTTAATGTGCAAATCCAGGCGGGAAGCCGCTTCGGAGGCGGAGATATCCCGGTAAGTAACCAGCAGGCGCATAAAATCTTCTGCAAAGGATTTTGAGAGTAATGTGGCAATACGCGCAACTGTTTTAAAATCCATGACGCTACCCTTCATTCATCGTTGAATTGACCGGAGAACCCAAAGAAAATGCGCTAAAGAACCAATGGGAACGGGACATTTCTTCGTCGATTACAGTCAAAATTTTCGTCTTATTTCCGGATTGATACATTTGCAGAAAGGTCTTGAGCAAATTCCCTAACGCCTGGCAAAGCGCTTCAAATGCAAGCTGGTCCCGGAATTTTTGATAATCTTTCCGGGTGATATTCACACTGACATTTCCCTGGAAATCGAAGGCGACGTGGGTGAGCTGCTGAAAATCCAGAACGCCGGTAAAGTAATATTTCCAGGAGAAACCGGCAATCGTTAAAACCACTCTTTCCGTTTCCATATAAGCGGTGACAATCCAGTGTTTCATCAGGAAATCGGCGAAGCTAACAATCTCTTCCCGGCGATACGCACACTGACCTGCCGGGAAAGGGCGATGGGTAAAATCTTCTCCCAGGGAAGATACCGGCCTGGCCGCCAGCTCCAGCACTTGCCGGAAGTGTGGATTATGCCGCTTGCGGATGGGACCGCCCCAGAAGAAAAGCACTAACAGGAGCAGATAAAATAAGAAGCGCCACTCACTGTATGGCGATTGACCGATGACAAGCAACGGTATAAATGAAAAGAGTGCAAGACCGAAGCCAAGGTAAGTGATCACCCGGGTTTTTGAATAGGGGATCAACTGGATAAGGGCGAGAAGAGCGTAAAAACTCATCAGAAAGTAATCGAAAGTATGCAGTCCCGGTCCCCAGGATTTGGCATCCAGCACGGCGATAATGACGTAAAGCGCCGCTAGACACAATATGAGGGTAGCGGTAAATCGAATGATCGCTGAACGATCCAATTTCAGTTTACGGGGTTGATTGCTGTTCATAATAAGCACCTTTTTTTATCCGGTAATTCCATAGTTATCTAAATGATCCCGCGCTTTACCGCGAGGAAGATTACCATTAGTAACCCGTAAAAGCAGAAGCCGGCCAGGGTAAACTTACGCAAAGATGTTGCGAAGGAATTTTCGGGATTGTCGTTAGCCGGCCCATAAAAGACCAGGTAAAATGGCAATATGAACGCTGCAATTTTGAGCATCTGTTGAAAATTTTCCCGTTTCATGTTTTTTCCTCCGTGGTTCGGTTATTGGGAAGCGATGCCATCGCGTTTTTTTCGGAAAAACGGGCCTGTGCGCTTCGGCTCGCCGCGTCGATATTGGTGAGCTGTGCATCGATCTGCGGAATGATTTGCGCCTGCCGGTCGCTTTGATAAAGTTCTAAAAACGATTTGAATAAATTGCCCAGAGAAGCGCAGAGCTGGTCGAAAGTAAGGGCGTCTTTATACTTAAGATAAGCACTTTGGGAGATATTGACGGAGACATTACCGGCACTATCGAAAACAACGAAAGTATCCCTGCTGATTTTGGGACGCAAGAAAAAGGGGCTGCCGGAGGTGTTGAGCATGAGAAATATACGATCTTTATCGATCACCGGGAAGGCGATAAGATTTTTCGATAAAAATTTTCCGAAACGGATGATTTCATCCATTGTGTAATTCGCTGTCCCGGCCGGATACGGGCGTGTTGTAAAGCCGTCGGCTGTCTCCTGAACCGGAAGAGCGGCCAGTTCGAGAATATCCCGGTAGCGCCATTTCATCCGTTTTTTTATTATCAGGAAGAGATATATTAACACCAGAATTATTGTTGGC
>JAUIFT010000083.1 GCA_030430345.1 Calditrichia bacterium
TAAAAATCAATATTCTTAGCTCCTTCCATGTGACATGAATTGAACTCCATAGGAGTGCGAATGTCAACCAAAATCCCTTCAGCAGAGAATTCCTCCAGGCGTGCTTTGAAAGTAGCAGCATCTACCGTTCCTCCAGCGGGAAACAACAAATTGGCATCACTATTGTCTGCTGTTTTGGCTGCATTGCGGGAAGATATACTGCGCGTGGTAAACCTGGGCATCGCTGGCGGATTAGATAGTGATATGGATCTGGAAAAGATTTTCAGCATTCGTACGGTCTACCGGAGTGAAAATGCGGAGATGCAGTTTAAAACATTCACCACGGCAGATGCTGCTGCCTCTCTGGATATTATTTCCGCCTCACAAAGAATCCTTCGCCGGGAATCAGCAGAAAAGCTGAAGCCTTTTGCAAGTATCGTTGACCGGGAAGCATGGGCTTGTGCCTCAACAGCAGATCTTTTTAAAATACCGTTCTATTGCTACAAACTCTTAAGTGACCTGCCCGCGGAAGGAACGGTTTGCCTGGATATTCGTGCGCAGGCAGAAAGATACAGCAATCTGTTATACGAATTTTACCAAAGTGATCATCTAAACAAGTCGCAGGCGGAATCAGACCTTTCCGGCGCTCTCCTGCCTGAGGGCTTTTATGCGTCCACATCGCAGCAACGTCAATTGAAAACCTTGGTAAAACATTTAAGTATTAAGCTGCAAGTGCCGGAAGAAGTGGTTATTCAAAGAGTCAACACGGAGGAAATAATTGAGCGGGAAAGCAAGGAAAAACAACGCACGTCTTTATTGCTGCAGGAATTGACCGATATCCTCAATCCATTTAATGCCCGCTTACGGGAACGCTTAGAGGATCTAACAACGCCGCTTGCATCCGCCGGATGCCGGGTGAAATTCTCCCGGGATTATGAAAATGATGAAGTAACTATTACCGCCCGAATTCGTCATCCCCAACATTTGAAAAAGCTGCAAAATGCCCTGGCTGCTTTCGATTATGATGCCGTTTTAAAAGTATTGCACGGCGAGGATAAATTGTAATGCTGTTTGAAAGAATTTTTATTGAAAAACAGGTGGATAAGCATCCGCAAACATTGCGGGTTCAGGAAGCCTTGCCGAAAATCCCCGTAACCTATATCGATAAACTTTCCGATGTATTTGAAAAAGCCCGCAAGCCGTATTTGCAAAAAAGAGATTCTCTCAACCTTTTCCTGGGGCGCAAGGAAGGACAACTTGTTAAAGAAGCGCCGGATGCATACGGTTTATCCGGGGATCCGCACTACTATTTTATCCATGCTTACAATTGCATCTATGAATGTGAATATTGTTATTTGCAGGGATATTTTCATTCCCCGGACCTGGTAATGTTTGTCAATCATGATGAGATTCTGGCGGAGATGAAACAGGTTTCTCAGAAACATTCCCCTGAAGAGACGGTCTGGTTTCATGCCGGGGAATTCAGCGATTCACTCGCGCTGGCACACCTTTCCGGAGAGTTGCCGGAATATTGGGATTTCTTTCGCAAAATGCCGAATGCACGTATGGAATTGCGCACAAAATCCGTCAACATCAAACCGTTGCTGGCACTCGGTCCATTGGAAAATATTATCGTTACCTTTTCACTCTCGCCAAATGCTGCCGCCCGGCAATATGATCGTAAAACGCCCTCAACCCAGGCGCGATTAAATGCGATGAAACGCCTCGCTGACGCCGGCTTTCAAATGGGGATTCACCTCGATCCGATTGTTTATGATGAACAGTTTGAAAACGATTATCAGCAGTTGGTCACTGAAATGCTCCAGGCAGTTCCGGTTGAACAAGTCAATTATATCTCCCTTGGCGTTGTGCGATTTACCCGGGATGTTTTTCACGAGTTTTCCAAAAATTATCCGGCATCCGGATTGCTTGCCGGAGAATTCGTTAAGAGTTTCGATAACAAAGTGCGCTACAATCGGCCGCAACGGCTTTATCTCCTGAAAACCGTGCAGAAAATGTGCATTGCGGGGGGAGTTGCGCCGGAAAAGGTATATCTTTGTATGGAAGAGGAGTGATTTTACCCGCGATAAAAGTGTTGTTTGGCTGTTTTTTTTGCCTAATTTAAATAAATGTGGTATTACCGGGTATAAATTACTGACAATATTGACAACAAAACCTGTTCTTGATGAAGAAATCCGCCGGTCAAAAAATTAATTCATTCGATACTTCGACCACTTCCCGTCTGGTCATCAAGATCGCTTTGTTCTTCACAGTCCTGATCTTTATAGCAACCATTGGTTCCGGTTTTTTCCATTACAACAAAAACGTTTCCCTGATCCTGAAAAATCTTCAGAATCAACTAACCCTGGCAGCGAATACCATAGCTGTCACTATCGATGGTGATGCCTATGAAAAGCTGGAAGGGAAAGCCTCGGTCGGCACCCCCGAATACCGCAAAATAAGATTGGTTCTGGAGCAATTTATCCAGTTTAATAAAGATTTAGGATTTGAGGAAGATTGCGTTTATACCTTTCGGCAAATTTCGGATGACTCCCTGGAATTTACTGTGATGCTGCATGATCGCTATGTCGGCAACCGCGATGCGATTCGCCCGGAAATGCGGCCGGTACTGACGGAGGGGAAACCGGGCCGCACGGATATGTATCATGATGAAAATGGTATCTGGGTTTCCGCATACGCCCCGATACTGAATCGGCAGCGTGAAATCGTTGGCATTGTCGAAGTAGATTTTAAAGACAATGTATATCTGATGGCTTTGACTGATGAGAAGTATACGATAATTCTCTTTTCGCTGGTTAGTGCTCTGGCGGCAATGTTGGCGGCAGTGCTGCTCAGCCGCCTCATTTCCCGGCCAATCAACAAAATTTCCAACGCCGTAATTCAGTTCTCCGCCGGCGATCTGAACACCCAGGTAGAGGTCAAAGGACGGGATGAGATCGGCATGCTTGCCCGCGCATTTAATTACATGGTGCAGGAAATTAAAGAGAAAGAGTTTATCCGCAGCCAAAATCAGGAATTAAGAGAGGCTTATCGAAAATTAGATACTCTTAACAAGACGTTGCAGGAAGCGAATACACTGAAAACGGAATTCCTGAATATTGCCGCCCACGACCTCAAGAATCCGCTGCAGGCTATCCTGGGATTTGCCGAGATGATTTTAAGCAAGGAAGATCAGCATCCGCACGTTTACCGGAATGCGGAGAAAATCCACCGGGCCACCCAAAGGATGTTTGGGATTATCAGTCACTTGCTGGACAAGACTGCCCTGGAGCAGGGGGCAATTATGCTAAACAAAGAATTGGCAGATGTGGGAAATATCGCCCGCCAGGTAATCAATCAAAATCAGCGTATAGCAGCGCAAAAAAATCAACGCATCGAATTGACTTGCGAAAAAGGCTGCGAAGCGATGGTTGATGTTACCCGCATTTATGAAGTTATTGATAATCTCTTGAGTAATGCGATAAAATACTCCGAGCCGGGAAAGGCCGTGCGGGTGCGAGTACGCTGCACTTCCCCCGGAGGTGTAAAAAATGGCGTGCGGCTTTCCGTGCAGGATCGTGGTGCCGGCCTTAGTAAATCCGATATGATGCAACTGTTTCAAAAATATTCCAAACTTTCTTCGAAGCCTACCGCCGGAGAATCTTCAACGGGGATTGGTCTGTCGGTTGTGAAGCAGTTAGTGGAATTGCATGGGGGCAAAGTGTGGGCTGAAAGCGATGGGAAAGGCAAGGGGACGACTTTTTTTGTCGAGTTACCCTGACATGTCATGAAAAATTGCCCGAATTGTCAATCGCCGTTGAGCGGAAATTTCTGCGCGCAATGCGGCCAGAAGAACCGAACCTTTATCCGCCCCTTCCGAAAACTGGTGGAAGATTTCCTGGGCGATTATTTCACCTTTGATACACGCCTGTTTCACAGTTTAAAACCACTAATATTCAAACCGGGATTCTTGACGGTTGAATATCTGCAAGGGCGAAGAATTCGCTATATCCCGCCTTTGCGCATGTATCTCTTTACCAGCGTTTTGTTCTTTTTCCTGGTATCGCTGGGCGGTTACCAGCCGCAATTTGCCCGCAATGTAGAATTAAAACCCGCCCCATCCGCTGATAGCCTGTCGGCAGACAGTCTGGCCGCGGATACTTTGCAAGCGCCAAGCGATGTGTTTTTACCCGATTCAAGCGAAATCTCAAAAAACGACGATTTTAGCGATGAATTCCGTCGCTGGTTGTTTAAGCGGCTGCAAAAGCTTGATGGAAATATGGCCCCGATAAATGCCGCGGCCTTGCATAATATTCCCAATATGATGTTCCTGTTACTACCGGTTTTTGCCATGCTGTTGAGATTGATATACCATAGATCGGGGCGGTATTATATTGAGCATTTGATATTCTCCGTGCATATCCATGTGTTCGCATTTTTGCTGCTTAGTGCGGTATTGCTCTGCGCTTATCTCTTTCTTATTAAAGATGTTGAGTTTATCCGAAAAATGTTGCAACTGATGATTTTACCTGTCATGGTTTATAGTTTCCTGGCCATGCGCCGTTTTTATGGACAATCCCACATAAAAACATTCCTGAAATTCCTGTTGCTATACCTGGGATATGTGGTGATTTTTCTGTCACTGATGATCGGCAATCTCCTCTGGGTGCTTTGGCGAATATAATATTTGTAGTGAAAGTGCCGATTTAAAGTTAATAAAAACAAATGACTATGGAATTCGTATTCTCGTTGGCGGAATTGATCGCCTGGGCAAATACAAATTATAAAGTGTCGAAGCAGCAGTTGACGATCGCCGGGCAGCCATATCAGCTCTATACGATTGTAGATATTGATGCGGTAATTGAAGAGGTGCTAACTTCCGATGAAAATCCTGATGAGAATGCGCCGTACTGGGCGGAGCTCTGGCCGTCAGCATTAGCGTTGGCGAACTTCATCTCTCGCCTTGACAACCTGGCGAATAAAAAGATGATTGAGCTGGGATGTGGATTGGGGCTCTCCGGCATTGTGCTGAATTCGTTGGGTGGCAAGACAGTCCTGACAGATTTTGATGAAAATGCGCTCCGCTTCGCTGCCCTAAACGGGATGTTGAATCTCAACCCGCCTCCGGAGGTTAAACTGTTAGACTGGCGAAACCCGCCTGCAAATGAAAATTATGATATTATACTGGCGGCAGACGTCGCCTATGAGCAGCGTCTCTTCCAGCCTTTTGTCAATACTGTTGAGAATCTGCTGAGTCCTGATGGGATTTTATATCTCAGCGAACCGAACCGAAGCATTGCCCAAACATTTTTTCAATTATTGAAAATGCATTCGTTTCAATGGGAAAAATTTTCTGAGAAAATAATACTTAATGAAATCGAATCTGTTGTATCCGTCTACAAGATAACCAGGGAGTGATTATGGAATACCGGTTTTTGGGAAATACAGGGGTGAAAGTGTCGTCTTTGTGTTTTGGCACGATGTCCTTTGGAGGAAAAGCTGATGAGAAAATGTCCGGAGAAATGTTCCGGCGTTGCCGGGAAGCCGGGATCAATTTTTTTGATTGTGCGAACATTTACGAAGGCGGGCGTTCGGAAGAAATCCTCGGCAAATTGATTGCCGGTTGCCGGGATGAAATTGTGCTGACCAGCAAGGCTTACTTTCCGATCGGGGAGGATGTTAATGCGCGCGGTGCCAGTCGCCGGCACATTCGCCAGGCGCTGGAAGACAGTTTACGCCGGTTGGGGACGGATTACATCGATCTCTATTTTATTCATCGTTTTGATGATAAAACCCCGTTGGAGGAAACTCTGAAAGCGCTGGATGATGCTACCAGGCAGGGGAAAATCCTCTATATTGGTGCCAGTAATTTTGCCGCCTGGCAAGTTGCAAAAGCGCTGGGAATTTCTGCCCGGGAGGGCTGGCAGCGCTTTGAATGCATTCAACCCATGTATAACCTGGTAAAGCGCCAGGCGGAAGTGGAAATCTTACCGATGGCGCAATCCGAGAATGTCGCGGTTATTCCCTATAGCCCGTTGGGTGGCGGACTCCTTACCGGAAAGACCGGCAGAAGGACGACTGGTTGACAATAAAATGTATGGCGTTCGCTATGGGGACGATTGGATGTATAAAACCGCCCAGGATTTTGCTGCCCTGGCAAAAGAATTGAATTATGCCCCGGCGGCAGTGGCGGTGGCCTGGGTGGGAAGCCATCCGGCGGTTACTGCGCCGATTATCGGTGCCAGTAATGTCACCCAACTGGCGGGTTCCCTCGCTTCGCTGGAGGTTGAGATGACCCCGGCGCTGCGCGAAAAAATTTCCGCCCTTTCTCCGGAACCGGCGCCTGCTACGGATCGTAACGAAGAACGATCATCTGTCTCATTGAACAAGCGTTAAGCGACTTTTGCAGATAATGATATGATGTTAGATACCTTGAAAAAAATACCGTTCAAAAGAGTATTGTTGGAGATTATCTCTGTTGTTTTTGCAGTGCTTCTGGCACTCGGCGTAAATGAATGGCGGAAAAATCTGGAAAATGAACAATTATCCCGCCAGGCACTGGTAAATATTGTTTTGGAAATTGAAGCGAATAAATCCGATATCGTCAATGGGCTGGCTGAACATAAGCAACTCAGTACTTACCTGGATTCTACCTTAAAGGCATACAAGGAGGTCGAAAAGGGAGAATCGAACGCCGTGAAAAAATCCTTCCGCTTCAGCTATGAACATAGCGTGTTGAACAGTACTGCCTGGAATAGTGCACAAATTACCCAGGCGGTGAAATTTATGGATTATGAGACTATCTCAGCGTTATCGACAATCTATGAGCTTCAGGCAATCTATAAAGATCATGGCAAAGAAGTTATCGCTGCCATGGGGAAAGTCGCATATCATGAAGCGGAATTCAAATCTTTCCTGAAGGCGAATATTTTTAATGTGAGAATTTCCATCAATATTGAGGAAAGTTTGGTAGAAGCCTACGATGCTTTTCTCGCGGGAAAAGAAGCGGGACTAGATAGTCTTTGAGTTTAATCGTATCCTTAAAAGTGGGGAGAAAGATGAAAAATGCTTTATTCAAAGTTGCTGTTGCTTTATTGATCTTTTCCGGCTGCGCCCAACACAGTGGCTACAATACCGCCCGTTTTCGGGAAAGGGCCTACAACACCGGCCAGATTGCATTGACCCAGGATGGGTTGAGTGCCGCAGAGGTGGCTGCTATTACCCGTACCAAACCGCCGCAAAGTTTTCCGGTCGACGTCTCCGTGATCTTAATAAAAGACGGATTCGTTTCCAATGAAATGGAGCAGCTGTTTTTGTCCGCGGTAATTGATTCTTTAAAAGCGAGTGAAAAGATTGATCGGGTGGTTCCGATCCCGAAATGCCTGCTGCCACAGCAAGTAAACTTTGCGGCAATCCAGGAACTGGGCATTCGCACATTAACGGAATATGTAGCTGTTTTTGTGCTGGATGCTGACGCGCTTTTCAAATCAACAAAAATTGTCGATTCAAAATTCAGGGTAACTTCAGCCATCGATTTTATTCTGGTAGATGCTCAAACGACAGCGATTATGGCGTCCGACCGCTTGCTTTCAACAAAGGAGTATGCGGAAAGCCTTTTCAAAACCGGAGAGGGAGAATTGGCCCAAACGGAAGTGTTCTCTGAGCAGGGTGGACTGCTGGGCGAAAAAGTAGCCGCTTTGTTCTCCGGCCAATAGCTGCGGCACCGGAAATTAGCAGAGGTAAATTTTAAGTTATTATCGTTTGTCTGTAGTAAAGCTGCATGCTTATACTGGCATGTAGAATTGATGAACATATTGATCAATGATAAAGGAAATACTAATGAGGAAAATATTTTTTGGTTTTATCATTTTCGTAAGCCTTGGCTGGCTGGCTTGTGGTAG
>JAUIFT010000084.1 GCA_030430345.1 Calditrichia bacterium
CCAATAAGCCGAACGGATAGCCGTTCGGCTGCGTAGCAATTGCAACTCAATTTCTTTCTGGCGTGCATCGGCGGTAAGCTTTTCCAGGTAATTACTCTCGCCAAGTTCATGTTTATAACTGGCTGCATCAGCAAAATTTCGATATATACTGTCAAGCTCTGTATAAATCTGCAGGGTGTTTTGTAAGTAAACGATTGTTTCATAAGCCGCGGTAACTTCCCGGGAAATTCCTCTGATAGTCTGGGCATGTTCATAGGAGGCAGTTTCCGTCTGGCTGCGCTGCAATTGTCTCCGGAAGATAAAAGTTGTTGGAAATGGGATTTCCTGTTGCAATCCCCATACTTTCAGTTTTTCTCCTTCCGGGGAAAGATTCGCTTCATCTTCATTGTAATAGAAAGTTGTTTTGCCCGGGTCGAAGGCTGTACCGGTCAACTGCTGGTGCTGTTTTACGACCAGTGCGGATGCTAAAGCAGCATTGTTCTTTTTGCCAGCGATTTCAATGGCCTCCGGCAGTGTTAGCGGCACCGCCTGGCCGTAGCTGTTGCCGGGGAAGAAAAACATTATTAGCAAGAGGGAGAGCGGTGCTGCTTTCCATGTGCTATTTTTGCGGTCGTTCCGTTGTTCATGGATGTAATAGATTACCGGCAAAACTATCAGGGTTAGCAGAGTGGCAGAAATCAAGCCGCCGATAACGACGGTTGCCAGTGGCCGTTGCACTTCCGCGCCAGCTGAGGTCGAGATTGCCATTGGGAGAAAACCGAGCGCCGCAGCTGATGCAGTAAGCAACACCGGACGAAGCCGTTGCCGGGCACCGCTTAAAACCCGCTCTTTGATATCACTAAGACCCTCCTCCTTTAATTCCTTGAAATGTTCGATTAAGACGATGCCGTTTAACACCGCAATACCGAAGAGGGCGATAAAGCCAACCCCGGCGGAGATACTGAAAGGCATGTCACGAATCCAGAGCAGGAAAACGCCGCCAACAGCAGCAAGCGGAATCGCGCTAAAAACCATCAGGGCTTCGGAAAAAGAGCGGAAGGCGAAGTGCAGTAAAATAAAGATTAATAGTAGGGCGACAGGGACAGCAACCATCAGTCGCTCACGGGCAGTGCGCAGATTCTCAAACTGCCCACCATAGTTGATAGAATATCCCGCTGGCAGGCTAATATTCGCGTTGATCAATTCCTGGACGTCTGAGACGACTGATTCCAGATCACGGTTGCGGACATTGACCCCAACCACGATGCGGCGGCGGGCATTATCGCGGGAAATTTTTGCCGGCCCTTTTTGAATAGAAATATTTGCCAGTTGACTTAGAGGCACCTGGCCGCCGCCTGGCAAGGGCACATAGGCTTGCCGAATATTATTGATATCAGTACGGAAGGCATCTTCATATCTGACGACCAGATCAAACTGTTTTTCGCCTTCAAAAACGCTTCCGGCAGCAGTACCGGCGAAGCTCAGGGCGACTATCCGGTTGAGATCGGCAATATTAAGGCCGTAACGGGCAATTTGTGCCCGGTTATATTGAATGCGCATTTGCGGCAGGCCGCTGATTTTCTCCACGATAATATCGGAGGCGCCTGGCACATCACTTATAAGCGCCTCGATCTCAAGGCCTTTCTTGTATAAAATATCTAAATCTTCTCCAAAAACCTTAATTGCCAGATCTGCACGAACACCGGTAATTAACTCATTGAAGCGCATTTCAATCGGCTGGGTGAATTCATAATCCACGCCCGGAATAACCGACAATGCTTCCTTGAATTTATCCGCCAGGCCATCTTTGCTTGCTGCCGTTTGCCATTCATTGGGAGGCTTCAAAGTGATGATGACATCACTTTCTTCCATTGACATCGGATCTGTCGGAACCTCGGCCGCACCGATCCGACTGACGACCTGTTTCACTTCCGGGAACCCGCGGAGTATCTTCTCCATTTCACTGGTCAGATCAATGGTTTTACTGAGAGATGTGCCGGTTTTTAACACCGGTTGAATAACAAAATCACCCTCGTCAAGGGTTGGAACGAATTCGCCGCCCATTTTGCTAAAAGTAAAAATTGCCAAGAAAAGTATCGCCAGTGCCGCAGAGATAACGCTTCGACGGTAGCGTAAAGCCAGTTTAATGGTTGGCGAATAAATTTGGTTGAGGAAGGAGAGCAGCTTATAGGAGATGGTTTGGCGGTTTTCTGCGACCGGTTGAAGAAAGATTGAAGAGATAACCGGCACAAAAGTGAAGCAGAAGATCATCGCACCAACCAGGGCGAAACAAAAAGTTAGCGCCATTGGTTTGAACATTTTGCCTTCGACATTGGTCAGAGAAAGGATCGGTATAAATACGATCAGAATGATCAATTGCCCGAAAATCGCTGAGCGCATCATTTTTGAGGTGCTCTCAAAGGTGATTTTGTTGATGGCGCTTTTCTTTTCAGTGGCCGGCAAACCAGCGAGTTGACGGCTGCGGCTACTAATCTGGAAAGCAATGAATTCCACAATAATCACTGCGCCGTCAATGATGATTCCAAAGTCGATCGCGCCGAGACTCATCAAATTGGCGTCGACGCCAAAAAGATACATCATCGACAAGGCAAATAATAAACTCAGGGGAATGACCGAAGCGACCACCAACCCGGAGCGAAAATTCCCCAGGAGAAGAATGACGACAAAAACCACGATCAGACAGCCAAGCAGGAGATTCTCCACAATTGTGAAAGTGGTTTTCCCGATTAATTCACTGCGTTCCAAAAATGGGTTAATGTAAACGCCTTCCGGCAAGGTGCTCTGAACTTCCATGACGCGCTGCTTCACGTTTTCGATGACCTCGTTGGAGTTAGCACCCTTGAGCATCATGATCTGACCGAGTACTTTTTCGCCCTGCCCATTTCCGGTGATTGCCCCAAAACGGGTGGCGCTGCCAAAACCCACCACGGCGATATCTCGCAGATAAACAGGCACACCATCGCGTTGACTGACGATAATTCGTTCGATATCCGGGATAGAATTGACCAATCCCTCCGCGCGAATGAAATAACTCTCGTTTGCCTTCTCAATGTAGCCGCCGCCGGCAACGCTATTGTTTTTTTCCAGGGCAGTAAAAATTTCTCCGATGGGGATATTCATCGCCCGGAGTTGGTTGGGATTTACCGCTACTTCATATTGCTTGAGATACCCGCCCCAGGTATTCACTTCTACTACCCCGGGAATGCCGGCCAATTGCCGCTTGACAATCCAGTCCTGTATCGTTCGTAAATCCATTGGTGAATATTTGTCTTCGTAACCGGGTTTAACATCGAGAATATACTGATAGATTTCGCCCAGTCCGGTAGATATGGGCCCCATAAACGGACGGCCGAAGCCTTCCGGAATATTCTCCTGGGCAATTTTTAATTTTTCAGCAATTAACTGTCGGGGGAGATAGGTGCCCATATCATCCTCGAAAACGATAGTCACTACCGATAAACCAAATTTCGAAATTGAACGAACCTCTTTGACCCCGGGGAGATTGGTCATTTCCAGTTCCAGTGGAAAAGTGACAAATTTTTCCATATCCTGAGTGGATAAATCCCGGGAGGTTGTAATGACTTGTACCTGGTTGTTGGTGATATCCGGAACTGCGCCGATGGGAATCTGGGTGAGTGAGAATAAACCGGCGCCGATGACCGTGCAGGTAAACAGGATGACGATGAGTTTATTTTTCAGGCTGAATTGAATTAGCTTTTCCAAGTTGAGTGCCTCGTCTTTTATTCGGAGGCAATATGGAAAATTTTCCCTAAATGAAAGCTAAAACCAATCTTAAAATTGCCTTAAATTTTAGTCTTAACAGATGGCGTTGGACTGACCGGAAAACGGATGATCGCTACAGTGCCTTTATCCGGTGTGCTCTCAATTTGAATATCTGCCGACAATCGCCTGCCCGCTTTTTTAACGATTGCCAGGCCAAGCCCGCTACCGCTAATTTCCTTGTGCTTCAACGCCTCAGAACGGAAAAAAGGATTAAAAATATGTTTGATATCCGCTTGTTTGATCCCGATGCCATTATCGCTGATACTGCATTCGTAATGGTCAGTTTTCTGTTGTAACCGAATATCAATTTGTCCGCTTTCCCGGGAGTATTTTATCGCATTGGAGATCAGGTTGCGAAGTATGAGATCAAGAAGGTATTGATCGGTTTTTAAAACGATATCTGTAGCATTATCCATATTGATCGTCAGTTGCTTTTCGCGAAGCTGAGTGGTATGCCTTTGGATAATTTCATCGATCAGGAGCAGGAGATTGACTTCTTGCGGATGGGTTTGCAGTGCACGCTCTTCAACCCGGGCGAGTACTAACAACTGATCAACGATGAGGGTCAGGCGATTGATCTCCTCAATGGCGTTAGTGATACTTTCATTATACGCTGCGGTTGAGCGGGGTTTTCGAACCAAAACTTCCAGGGTGCCCTTTAATATGGTCAGCGGGGTTCGCAGCTCGTGGGAGGCATCCGAAGTAAATTGTTTTTCCCTTTCCAGCGCATCACTAAGCCGTTCCAGAAGCCAATTGATCGACTGGCTAAGAGAGTGTATTTCATCACGGTTTTCCGGTAAAGGAATTCGCTGAGTTAAATTATGGCGGGTAATATTATCTGTCGTTTTAGTAATATTAACAATTGGACGAATGCTCTTTCCGGCAAGTATGCGTGTGGTGAAAAACAACAGGGCGAGAATGAGCGGGAAACTCAGCCAAAGCAGATTTCGCAACTGGTTGAGGATTTGCAATGAATCTTCCAAAGATATCGCCGCGAGAATAAAACCAATTCGTTCATTTTCGTATTCAATCGGCAGTTGAATTTGACGGATGAATTTATCACGTAAAAAGGTATTGAAATGAGTAGCGTGTGGGATATCCCGGCGCAGAGAAAGAGAATCTTCTTTAAGGTTTGGGGATTTGTCCATTAATTTGCCGGATGAATTAACGATTTGAACAAATACCGGATTGACCTCTGCTTCACGATGTTCCCGAGCCTCCCATTCGGCCTTACTTTTAAAAACAATGATGTTTTCGGATAAAACAATATCGCCGGAATGTTTAACGGCTTCAAAGCTGAGATCTGCATCGATATTTGAGTAAATTGATCGCTCGGTAACGAAGTAAACCGCAATGAAAACTAATGCGACCAAAATAGCGGTAGCAATTAAATAGTACAGGGCAATTCTGTTTCGAAAGGAAAGCTTCATTTAGGGATGCTCCTTCGCAATATATCCGACACCCCGTACGGTCTGAATGCAGCCGCCTTCTGTCGGGATACCCAGTTTTTTGCGCAGAGAATTGATGTAAACATCAATAATTCCAGTTTTGTAATCGAAATGGATATCCCAGACACTTTCGATGATGCGGGTGCGTCGGCAGACCTTTCCTTTATTGCGAATCAAATATTCCAATAGTGCAAATTCTTTCTGGGTCAGGAACACTTCCTTGCCATTTTTGAGCACCTGATGTTTTTCCACATCAAGCAGGATATTCTGCAATACAAATTGCTGATGTTCCCCGCTGAGCGGTCGCAGCTGAACTTTGATTCTGGCGAGCAGTTCTTCAAAATCGAACGGTTTTTTGATGTAATCATTGGCGCCCATTTCCAGACCAAAAACGACATCCCGGACTGTATCACGTGCAGTAAGCATAATTATCGGGGTTGTAGAATTTTCCGCACGAAACCGGCGGCATACTTCCACCCCGCTGATTCCGGGAATCATCCAGTCGATCAACAGTAAGTCATAATCTCCGGACAGGGCCATTTCCAAACCGCTATCGCCATTTTCCGCAGTATCGACCGTGTAGGACTCTTCCCGCAAACCCTGCGCAAGAAAACGTAAGATGCCCGGTTCATCTTCGATGACAAGTACTTTCATATCGTATAATATAGTCATTTTCTTACCGGAGATTTAGTGGCTTCTTAAAATTGTCTTAAGAAATCACCTATGGGCAATGGTTATCAGGAAGATGGCGTTGCTAATCAGCAAAGGCAGGGAATAAAAGCGGGTTTAAGGAATAGTAGGGGAGAGATTGATCCCGATTGTTTACAGCATAGCCTTGATCTTCTCTATGGTTGCGCGGGTTTTTAGCACTGTGTCTTTATTCTGGCTGATCTTGTTGTAGGCATAAAGTACAGATGCATGGTGCAAATTAGAGAAGTGGTAACCGATGGCGTTGAGAGATTCATTCGTCAATTCCCGGCAGAGATAAATTGCAATTTGACGCGCCTGAATGACTTTTTGTTTCCGGGAGACCCCCTGGAGAATATCCACCGGAATATTGAAATAATTGGCTGTCGCATTAACAATTTCTTCGATACCGGTTTCTTTGCGATAAAATTGAGTCGCTGCCCCGATGTTTTCTTGCGGGCACATCTGGGAAATGATGAATTTCACTTCGTTCAGGGAGAGGCTTTTTCCCAGAATGGAGATTTGAGCGACAATGCGCACAACAACCGAATGGAGATGGTGAATGTTGTGAGTAAACTGTTCGGAAAGAAAATGAATAATCGATTCGTCCAGGCGGATATTGTTTTTGTCGAGGTGATGGCGAATAATCTTTTCCCGAATGGTATAATCAGATTTCGGTAAGTCAACCACCAGGCCTTGCTGCATAAAAGCAATCAGTTTGGGGTTGAACTGGTTGAGCATATTCGGGGCGACATTGCTGGAAATAACGATTTGAGCGCCGCGTTTAATTAATTCCGATATAATGAATAATAATCCTTCCTGAGATTTATTTTTATTTGCCAGGAATTGAATATCATCCAATAGAAATACCCGTGCCGGCATAATGGTAGCAATGAATTTGTTGATACGATTGCCCTGCAAAGCATTTACATATTCGTGCAAGAACTGCTCGCAGCGAAAGAAAACCACTTGATTATCCGGGCTTCGTTCCTGCAGGTAATTGCCAAATGCATGAATAAGATGTGTTTTGCCGGCGCCGACATCACCCTGAACAATAAGCGGATTATAATCTGCGGTGCCAGGGTGGCGGGCCACATGCTCTGCTGCTTTAATCGCAAAACGGTTATCCCCGCTGCCATAAAAGTTGGCAAATAAAAACCTGTGATTAAAATCACAGGGCGGCCGGACGGATTGAATCTTCAATGCAGGGGGGGAGACCGGAGTTTCTTCCGATTTTTCCTCCATAGCAGGCGCAGGTGCATTTTCATGTGGCGCATGATCCGGCGCATCATTCGCAATAACGAATTCTGTCCGGGTATCCTGACCGAATGATTTCGCAATCGACTTACGAAAAATATGACCGTAATGGGAATCTATCCACTCGTAGAAGAACCGGGATGGTAGTTTGAGGATTAGAACATCATTAATAAATGATATTGGAATAATAGGGCTGAACCATGTTTGAATCGTTTGGGCAGGTAATTCTTCCTGTAAATTAACTAAACATTGCTCCCAACGCTCCTTGAAGCTACTTCCACTATTGGTAAGCGGGGACAGTGTTCTACGTGAGGCGTTCCCCGAAAGTATGTTTAGTCGTACTGCCTGTACTTGGTTCATCCCTTACATCACCCATTCCAGACCAGAGGCTATTTGGCCTATTCAATAGTATCACTACTAACGATTTATTCTTAAAACTTACTGTCATGATTATCCCTACCCCAAAAGTGACTAATAATAAGAAATGAGGACCGAAAAAACCAAATGGGTAACAGAAAAAAAACGAAAAAAAATGAGAAAATTTTTCACAAAAAAAT
Organism: Calditrichia bacterium; assembly: GCA_030430345.1. Next base: position 7,733 of record JAUIFT010000084.1, read on the forward strand.
TAGTTTCACGTAAAACGGCAACCTTTCTTTTGGTTTAATAACGACTTACATAAAAAATGATGAAAATTTTATTAAATTTTTTATCTTGGTTGTATTCACCTCAACAATGTTATATATTTTAGGCTTGTCATTTTATAA
>JAUIFT010000085.1 GCA_030430345.1 Calditrichia bacterium
TCGGAACCATGGTTGACCAGGGTGTAAAGATCGTTCATACAAACTCCATCGGCAGCGAGGGAAAATCCGCAATTTTTACCCGGGATCCCGCCTATACCATAGGCAACACATTTGCCATTGGGCGTCTGGCAATGGCACAGCGGGTATATGAAACTGAAGGGATGCGCCAGGTAAGCTCCGGACATCCCACCCTTGAACTGACTGATGAAGACGGCGCATTTACTGAAGGCGGAGACATTGTTTTTATCGGACAGAACACCTTAGCAGTTGGGCTGGGGCAGCGCACCACCGAAGCTGGGTTAATAAAACTTCGCCATGCTTTTCCCGATTACGAATTCATTCCGGTCATCCATGATGATCTCCATCTCGATGTGCTCTTTACAATGGTTGGGCCAAAAAAATGTTTACTTGATCCCACCCGGGTCTCCGGCGATTTTATCGCCTATTTACGGAAGAACGCTTATACTATTAGTGAGGCAGATCCATCGGAGCAACCGAGCCTCGGTTGTAATGTTGTTGCGATTGCCCCGAATAAAGTTATTGCCGTGAAAGAAAATGCAAAAACCAATCAACGTTTGAAAGATAATGGTGTTACCGTGGTAGAAGTAAGTATGCCCAATGTGGTAAAATGGGGTGGCGGCCCGCGCTGCATCACCTGCCCAACGCACCGTGAATTAATCGACTAACGCAGACTTTGGCTGCATCAGCCAGAGAGACAAATATTTTAGAAAGGATTAATTAAATGCTGGCGACTCGCTTTTTCACAGGACTTTATGGATTGTTTTTATTCACTTTACTGATCACAAGTTGTGATCATAGTGAAGCACTGCAACAAACAGCCGATGATGCTATTAAGGAAATTAAATCGACCCATGCGCCGGATAAGCGCGTCGCTCATTTTGCCGTAGAAGCAGCTGCCACCGGCAATGCCATCCTGCTCACCGGTGAAACCAATCTTCCTGAAGCAAAAGCTCAATTAGTTGCCAGTTTGCAGGAGAGCGGCGCATTGGTTAATGATCAAATCCTGCTACTGCCCGACCCCGCACTGGGTGAGCAAAAATGGGCGCTGGCACTCAACTCCGTCGTCAATATTCGCTCTGCACCTCGCCATTCCGGCGAACTGGCCACTCAGGCATTACTCGGCACGCCATTTAATGTATTAAAAAAGGAGCGCGGATTTTACCGGGTGCAAACCCCGGATGGCTATCTCGGCTGGGTTGATGCGCAAGGCATCCGGCGCGTTGACGCCGCTGAACTGGCAGCTTTCCGAAACTCAGACAAGATCGTCTTTCAACCGATATACGGATTCGCTTATCAAGCCCCGCAATCCAATGCCGCCCCGGTTGGCGACCTGGTGAACGGCTCGGTCCTGGAAAAAACCGGGGAGGCCGGCAGCTATTACAAAGTGCGATACCCTGATGGTCGGAGCGGGTTCGTCGCTAAAAAAGATGCGCTTCCTTACGATGCCTGGGTAAAAAGAATGAAATCCAGTGGAGAATCTCTCTCCGCAGTTGCCAAAGATTTAATGGGTGTTCCCTATCTTTGGGGCGGCACTTCCGCTAAGGGGGTCGATTGCAGCGGATACACAAAAACGATATTTTATATGAATGGCATAATCCTGCCGCGCGATGCTTCTCAGCAAGTCCATGCCGGCATATTGGTCGATGAGGACAAAAACTTCGCCTCACTGGAAACCGGCGACCTGCTATTTTTCGGCAGAGCGGCAACGGATTCTACCCGGGAACGCGTTGTGCATGTAGGTATGTGGATCGGCAACAATGAGTTTATTCATTCCTCCGGCCGGGTTCGCATTAGCAGTATGGATAAAGCTGCCGATAATTATGATGAATATAATTACAACCGCTATCTGCGAACAAAACGGATTCTTGGCCAGGAAAGCGGTATCAGTTTTTTGAACCGGGGCGGCTTATTCGGCTATATTGAAACAGCAAAGGCCAACAATTAGACAGACAAAAACAGTTCATGGGCGAACAAGTTTTTATGCAGATTAAACATTGATTTTTATATACTTGGAGAAATTATGAGTATTGGTCAATTCCTACTTCCGGAATTTGATATGGAGATGGAAAATACCCGGAAAGTACTGGAACGGGTGCCCGAAGCAAAATTCAGTTGGCAGCCACACGAAAAATCCTGGACGATGCTGGAATTGGCGGTACATATCGCCAATTTACCGACCTGGACGAATATTACACTGGAAATGGCATCTTTCGACATGGCACCCGAAGATGGTGAACCAGTCCGTGCTGCCAAACTGACATCCCGGCAAGAAATTCTGGAAACGTTTAAAAAAAATGTAACGGCGGCGCGGGAAACAATCGCGGCAACCGATGATGCCGCATTCATGGAAAATTGGGCTTTACTTTCCGGCGGAAAAACTGTTTTTCAAATGCCAAAATTACCAGTGCTGCGTTCATTTGTGATGAATCATATCATTCATCATCGTGCCCAATTGACTGTTTATTTACGAATGAACGATGTTCCTTTGCCAGCGATCTATGGTCCGACCGCAGACGAAGGATAATTGCCGGAAACATCTTTTTCTTCTGCCTGGGGTCCGCCGGCACTTCACTCCCATTGGTATTTCACTTCCAAGCGCCGAAGGACAGCTCTATGCGGGGTAAGATAAGCACTCCACTCTTTTTCGATAATATCGCTTCATTCCCAATTAAGCGATATTGAGAAGGGAAACATCCCCGTCTGCCGAAAATATTGGATTTGTTTTTTTTCCACAGAGATGGTATAATTTCGGAAACAGGAATGGATTATATTGATAAGTAGTCCTGCTTTATGTTTAATATTTATAAAGGATTAGAAATGAAATACCAGACCGAAATTATTATTGATAAACCCCGTGATGAAGTTATTGCATTATTCGATAACACTGAGAATATGTCGAAGTGGATGGTTGGCTTACAATCTTTTGAGGCGATTAGTGGAGAACCGGGCCAGCCCGGCGCAAAATCCCACCTGGTTTTCGAGCAAAAAGGCCGGACCATTGAAATGGTTGAAACCATCACCCGCCGGAACCTGCCAGATGAATTTTCCGGCACTTATGAGGCTAAAGGGGTAATGAATTGGGTGAACAACTATTTCCATGATGAAGGGGAGAAAACCCGCTGGGTATCTGAGAATGTCTTCGAATTTAGCGGCTTTATGAAAATCCTCGCCTTCTTCATGAAAGGTGCTTTTACCAAGCAGAGCAGAATATATATGGAAAATTTCAAAAAATTTGCTGAAGGTGAAGAAGTCACTGCCAATTAAGGGTAAACACGCTACGCTAACACCTTAAAGGGATTATCGGCGGGCCGGGCCAGCCAATTGTCCGCAGGATAATTATGGTTGCCTTCGATAACATGCAGGGCATAGGCGTGGCGGGATTTCGGTGAGCGGTTCACTTTACTGAGGTGCGGCAACTGGCCATGCAACAACACTAAAGTACCCTCCCGAACCGGTAATGCCTTCAACCCTTCGGAAGGAATTGGCGTTTCATTCAGCACTTGAAAGGCAGTGCCTCCCTTGCCATCCCGAACAAAACGGGATTTCAGCGAAATTTTATGACCACCGGGCAGCGCCCACAGGCAGCCATTCTCCAGGGTCGCATCTTCCAGAGCCATCCAGAATCCGACGACGCTGGGAGGATCGGTGTATAGAAAAGTGCTGTCCTGATGACAATTCACTTCCCCGCCAATATTCGGCTGCTTGAATATATACATTGATTGGGCGGCAAGCGGCTTTTGGAAACCGATTTTTCGGGCTAATGCTGCCAGCGCCGGACTGTAACTGACCTTACGAAACGCTTCAGACAAATCATGTAAAGCGTGGCCGATTTTATTTATAGACAAAGCCTTTTCCTGCCGTAATTTCCCATTATCTAAAAAAGCCTCCTCCTCAAAAAAGAAGCGGATTTTATCTCCGGATGTCAAAAAGTATTCATCGCTGTTACGTTCCTGTTCATTCGTCGTGAAAATTGAAGCAACCTCACCGGGATCAAACGCTTCCACCATTTCACAGGCAGCCTCACGCAACTGGCGACAAGTATCGGCGCTCAACCAGTCTTCGATGATTAAATATCCGTTTGCTTCATAAAATGCCAGTTGCGTATTACTAATTTGCATATTTTGCCTCCAGATTTATCGAGGAAGAATTCCTTGAGGAAGGTAATTTCTATTCATCGGCCGAGGATGTATGATCATGAACGATCTTCCACCCATTCTCCATCTTGCGAAACAGTAACGTGAACAAGCCCCGGGGGGCATCATTTTTTCGCTGTAAAACCCATTTCCCGAAAGCCAATGCAGTCTTTTCATCAATTAGCAGAATGTCGATTTCAGTAAACTGAAGCCTTCCCATTAAGTCCCGGCTGTTATAGCGCTTCTGATACCGCTCCAGAGTAACCTGCCAACCCAAATTGACACGCCCACCAGAAGCAAAGCGCAATGAATCCGATTGCCAGTAGCCAGCCATATAACCGGTAATATCTCCCTTATTCCAGGCAATCACCTGCCGATTTAACACTTCGCGGATATCATTTGTGTTGACCGGTTTTCCCTCGGGTGCTTGTTCACAAGCAACGAATCCTGAAAACAGCAATCCCCATAAGAATAAACGGGAAAGTGTCATTTCACCTCCAACGATCAAGGTATCGTATAAAAATTCATAGCAGCGCAGAGCGAATTATAAATTAAATTCATTATTCTAAAAATGTTATCTAAGACATTTTGATTTCCAGTTTATGCATAAATTGCAGAGCCTTTGCTGATTTACGCAATTTCGGCGACAGTTTCAAATATTATTTGAAGATTATCTGAGGAAATAACAGGTTTTAAGAATGAAACTTTTGATTTTCGATCTTGACGGCACATTGGTAGATACTTTGCAAGATCTAACCAACGCCGTCAATTATAGCATTCGCCAATTTGGATATTCGGCGCTCACCCGGCAAACCGTTCAACGCTATGTTGGCGATGGTATGTACAAGCTGATGGAAAGGGCGATGCAGGATCCTCCCGAGCAATTACTGAAACAAGGCATTCGATATTTTCAGCAATACTACAGCCGTCATCATCTCGATGAGACGAAGCCTTATGGCGGTATCCGGGAAATGCTTGCGCATTACAGCAATTTTCAGAAAGCGGTACTGACAAACAAGCCGGAAGTCTATGCCCGGGAAATCGTAGAGCACCTGGCGTTGTCCGAATACTTTGAAATGATCGTCGGGGCAAAGGCAGACATATCTCTCAAGCCTTCCCCGGAAGGCATCTCACTTATACTGGCGCAATTGAAAGTATTGCCGAGAGACACGATAATGATTGGAGACAGCGGTAATGATATACTGGCCGGAAAAGCTGCCGGTGTAAAAACCTGTGCTGTCGGCTACGGCTTTCGCGACCTGGAGAATCTAAGGGCTTTCACACCTGACTATATCGCAGAATCCCCGAAAGTGCTTCAAGGGCTTTTCGAGTAGTATAATTTTTACCGGCAAGAATGTTAACTGATTGATTTCAATCTATTCCCTCCTTATGTTTAGGGCTGTCTAAAAGAGCGAGTTAAACCGTTTGAAAATGTAGAGGAAGATATGACAGCGCAATCCCTATCCGTGAAAGATACCGAATTTATAAAGCTGTTGGCAAAAACGATCCGTGGACTTTCGATGGATGGCGTGCAGGCAGCGAACTCCGGCCATCCCGGCCTGCCATTAGGCATGGCTGATGTTGCGGCAACTTTATGGCAGCAGCATCTCCGTCACCATCCGAAAGCGCCACACTGGCATAATCGGGACCGTTTTGTTTTGTCTGCCGGTCATGGCAGTATGCTTGTTTATAGCTTACTACATCTTCATGGATATGATTTATCTCTGGATGAATTACGCAACTTCCGCCAATGGGACAGTCTAACTCCGGGTCATCCGGAGCATGGGCTGACGGCCGGCGTAGAAACCACCACTGGTCCTCTCGGGCAAGGTATTTCCACAGCCGTAGGAATGGCGATCGCCGAGCGCTGGCTGGCAGAAAAATTTAACCGACCGGGGCACGAGATTGTCGACCACTACACTTACGTTATCGCCAGCGACGGAGATTTAATGGAAGGGGTTTCCCATGAAGCTTGCTCTCTCGCCGGCCATCTGAAATTGAATAAACTTATTGTGCTTTATGATGATAATAGTATTAGCATTGACGGCGACACTGCCCTTTCCTTCAGTGAAAATGTTTTGAAGCGCTACGAAGCGTATGGCTGGGCAACGGACCAGGTCGATGGCCATGATCTGAATGCCATCAACAATGCCATCAATAATGCCAAAAACTCCGCAAACCGTCCGACGATCATTGCCTGTAAAACAGTGATTGGTTTTGGAAGTCCGAACCGCGCCGGGACGGCAAAAGCCCATGGCGAGCCCCTTGGCGCCGAAGAATTAGCGCTAACGAAGGCGGAATTAGGTATCCCGGCATCGCCAACTTTTTTTATTCCGGAAGTAATGAGTGATTATAAAAAAACTGTAGAACTTCATGGCAATTCTCACCAATCTGAATGGCGAAAAAAACTCCAGGCTTATGAAAAATCTTTCCCGCAGGAGGCGGCACAATACCAGCAAATGGCCAGTGGCAAACTGCCGGCAGGTTGGGAGAAACATCTGCCCACTTTCCCGCAGGATACAACAATGGCAACTCGCAAAGCGTCCGGAGCAGTGTTGGATGCTATCTTTGCCCATGTGCCTGGATTAATTGGTGGTTCTGCGGATCTTACCGGCTCAAACAACACCCGCCCGAAAGACGAAGCGCATTTAACCCCGGAAGCATTTGCGGGCCGTTATGTGCATTATGGCGTACGTGAGCATGGTATGGGGGCAATTATGAATGGTATTGCCTTACATGGCGAATTCATTCCATACGGCGGCACTTTCCTGGTCTTCTCGGATTATATGCGCGGCAGCATTCGCCTTGCAGCGTTGATGGAGCAACAGGTCGTTTTTGTTTTTACCCACGATTCGATTGGATTGGGTGAAGATGGCCCGACCCATCAGCCGATCGAGCATCTAAACGCATTACGGGCAATCCCTAATTTAATGGTGATCCGTCCGGCAGAAGCGAACGAAACCGCCGGTGCCTGGAAAGCTTCCCTGGAGCATACTCACGGCCCGATAGCACTGGTTTTAACCCGCCAGGGATTAAATTCATTCGATCCGGAAGTTGCCACGGCGGATGCTGTGGCTAAAGGCGCTTATGCTATCGTCGACACACCTTCCCCTGATGTTATTTTAATCGGCACGGGTTCCGAGACACATATTGCCGTGGATGCTGCAAAACTCCTTGAAGCGGAAAATATCAATGCCCGGGTTATTTCCATGCCGAGCGTGGAATTGTTTGAGGCGCAGCCGGAAAGGTACCGCAACGAATTACTGCCCCCTTCTGTAAAAGCGCGGGTCGCGATTGAAGCCGGGGTTACCAGCGGTTGGCACAAATATGTGGGTGATTGTGGCGAGATTGTTGGCCTGGATCGTTTTGGTGCTTCCGCGCCGTATCAAACGATTTACGAAAACCTTGGCTTAACCGCGGAGAATATGGCAGCCGCTGCAAAGCGCTCCCTTGAGAAGGCCGGGAATTAATATTTACGCCCTTCCGCAAAACCAGAGAAGAACATCAACTGATATTAACGCAATAAAAAAGGCCGGTTTATAACCGGCCTTTTTATTATCGCAATGTTCTTAAAACTTTATTTACCAACATAAAACCTAATTGCTGGGTTACTCCCTTTTTAACAACATCAAATATATCATCGCCTACAGCATTTTTTATTGTATCCATTTTAATAATTTTTAGTTTAT
>JAUIFT010000086.1 GCA_030430345.1 Calditrichia bacterium
CTCCGGCATTCGAAACCGCCCGTCTGTTCAACCTGCTCGGCGTTGGCTATGATGCCATGCAGGCGTTGGGCATCCTGTTGATCATTACCGCCGCCCTCAGCGTATTTATCGCGCTTTACACCGCCATGAAAGCACGCCGTTATGACCTGGCAATTATGCGCACACTTGGTGCTTCGCCTGGCAAACTGCTCTGGCATGTGATTCTGGAAGGCGTCCTTTTAGCCTTCCTCGGCACCGTTGCCGGGCTTACCCTGGGGCACCTTGCCAGCGATTTATTAGGACAGTGGCTGCGCGACGCCCAACAGCTATCGATCAGCGGCGCTGTATTTCTCCGGGAAGAATTATGGCTGATTGGCTTGGCAATAGTGGTGGGGATCATTTCCGCGGTGATTCCGGCTATTCAAGCCTATCGCACGGACATTTCCGGCACGCTTGCGAAAAAATAATTTTGTTAATCATTGCAGAGACAATTCCTGAATTTTCTCTGCAACAACATGATCGTATGTGCGACAGCGGACATTCATTGTTCGCACCAAATACAACATTTATAAAACTCTCACCGTAAAAACCCCACTGATATCGGTATTTCAATCACCTGACTTGACTGGCATAATTTTCGCGAGTTAGTTAAGCATAGAAAAAATCCTGAAGGAATTCTTATGCTTGCGAACTATCTGAAAGTCGTTTTTAGAAATTTATCGAGGAATCTCGGTTATTCTATCATCAAAATTGCCGGCCTCGCCCTGGGCCTGGCTTGTTGTATCTTAATATTGCTGTTTGTGCAATATGAATGGAACTACGACGATTTTCATAAAAATCGTGACCGCATCTACCGGCTTACATTCACCAAAACGCTGAATGGTATTCCCTCTCAATATGCTGCTTCACCGGCCGCTGCTGCTCCGGCATTTTCCGAAAGCCTTCCCGAGGTAGCATCTTATGTCCGCTTATTAACTTCCGGAAGTGCGTTTATCAATTACGAAGACAAACAATTTTACGAATCCGGCAGATTGTTCGCAGATATATCCTTCTTTGAAATCTTTTCATTCGAATTTATCCATGGCGATCCGGCAACAGCGCTACAGTCGCCCCACTCAATTGTATTGACAGAAACCCTGGCCCGTAAAATTTTCGGGGAGAAAAATCCGCTCGGTCGCATTGTCAACCTTTCGCGCCCTGGAGACGTTAAAGTTACCGGCATCATCAAAGATATTCCCGGACAATCGGATTTCAACTTTCGTTATGTATTACCAATGACAATCTTGCAACAAGCGGACCCGGCGTTATTGGCACATTGGCTTATCCCAAATCCCGAATCATTTCTATTACTCTCAGAGAATGCCAATCATAGAGATGTCCAGCAAAAACTGGCTGCGATTGTTAGCACACAGGCCGGAGAAAAAGCTGCCGCAAGCGGCGCTAAAATTGCATTCAGATTACAACCACTATCTGAAGTTCATCTTTATTCCGAACATTTACTATACAGTGACAGTCAGGGGAACATCACCACGATTTACCTTTTTGCACTAATCTCCATATTCATTCTGGGCATCGCCTGCATCAATTTTATGAATCTTTCCACAGCGCGCGCTTCGAAACGGCATATGGAGATCGGTATCAGAAAAGCCCTGGGCGCTGCTAAAGGACGCTTGATTACTCAGTTTTTGCTGGAATCCGTTATCATAGCATTCTCCGCGCTTTTGTTTGCAGTCTTTTTGGTAGAACTAATCCTCCCTGGCTTCAACCAAATAATTGCGCGTGATATCACCTTTGATTACTACAGCAATTGGCCGATAACAGCTAGCCTGATGGGGATGACGGTATTAACCGGCATTATCGCCGGTAGTTATCCCGCTCTTTTTATGTCCGCTTTAAAACCAGTAGAAGCATTGAAAGGAAAGGCTAATAAAACGGGCCGGCAATCCCGCTTCCGAAAGATACTGGTTGTTATGCAATTCTCTATTTCCATTGTTCTGATTATCTGCACGATCTTTATGCTGAACCAGGTCAATTTTATGAAGGAGAAAACACTCGGTTTCGATGAAGAGCAATTGCTGGTATTACGGATGCGCGGGGTCAACTTAAACCAATCGCAAGAGACCTTCAAAAACGTATTACTGAATCACTCCGGGATAGCGGGTGCTGCTTATTCCGATGGCATTCCCGGTGAATTCCATCGAATTCTTACCATTCGCCAGCACGGCGCCCCGCAGAGCGAAACGCATTCAATGAATGTTATCATTGCCGGAGATAACTTTCCGGATATTTATGGTTTGCAACTAATCCAGGGGCGGGGGTTCTCTCCACAAGCAAATGAAGCGAATCAGAATACGCAATTTTTAATCAATGAAGCGGCGGCCGATTTGCTTGGCGGGCATGAGCGAGTGATCGGTAAAACAATTGGCTACGAAGGAGAAGGCGGAGAAACGACGGGCAGCGTTGTTGGCATCGTGAAAAATTTCCATTACGAATCGTTGCACAGTGCTATTGAGCCACTAGTCATCCCCTTGTATAATGGACGACACCGGCGCCTCACACTAAAAATTGCCGGGGGAAATCTGGACGAAACCATGGCTTTCATTGAAACACGCTGGAAAGCAGCAACGGCGCATCCCTTTAATTCATTTTTTGTCGATACCCATTTCGATACGCTTTATAGTGCTGAAAAACGGATGAGCGATACCATTGTCATATTTTCTTTTATCTCGATTTTTATTGCCTGTTTGGGACTCCTGGGATTGTCCATTTACGGTATTCAGCTGCGCATCAAGGAGATCGGAATTCGAAAAGTACTCGGCGCATCGGTTGGGGAAATTCTTATTCTTCTCTGTAAAGATTTTACCCGGTGGATTCTCCTCGCCAACATACTGGCCTGGCCTGTCGCCTGGTTTTTAGTTGATCACTGGTTAAATAACTTTGCCTATCGAGTTACAATTGACTGGCCAGTTTTTCTCTGGGCCGGTTGTGCAACATTATTCATTGCATTGTTGACTGTCGGTTCACAGGCAATTAAAGCAGCAGTTTCCAATCCGGTGAAGACATTGCGGCATGAATGATATTCATTGTTGGCCGTAAAGACAATTCACGAATTGTCTTTACGGCCAACAACAATCAACGATCGACGAAAATTTTAACCACCTCCGCATAACAAAGATACCCAAAAACCAGCAACGCCAGCACCAGCAAAGCATTGCTATACCAGGCGTTTTTCATCGAGGATACCCATTCCCGGCGATTATTCATATAAAGCAGGGTGATGGCCAGGAAAGGCATAAACAGGGCGCCGCAAATGGCGTAGATAATCACAATCCAGACCGGGCGATCAAAGAGTAGCAATAACATCGGCGGAAAAGCGAGGTAACAAAGGAATCCGTAATAGTATGGTGATTTTCGCCCCTGCGTCGCCGCTTCCGGTTGTTTTTGCAAGCGCATAAAATCGCTGAAGATATAGGGCACGCCTTGCCAGACGCCCAGCATGGATGAAAATACCGCTCCCCAAAATCCGCCGAGGAAAATCCATTTACCGCTATTTCCGACAATTTCCCCAAGGCGCTCCCCTACCGCCAGCACCATTTTACTGCCGGTAATTACTTCCGGAGAAACCCCGGCGGCAATCACCATAATCGCTATACCGAATAGCCCGGTCAATCCATAAGCGATTCCCAAATCCCAATTGATATTACTTTTATATGCCGGCCCTTCCCATTCCCTTTCCCGAATCCAGTAGCTGTAATTTAGCAGCGTCAAACTGCCGCCAACACCGCCGATGACCCCGAGTAAAAATTTTCCGGCGCCATCCGGAATCGAAGGAATTACCAGAGATGGCAGCATCGCCAACCAGTCGGGGCGCGTTAACCATGCCGCGGCGATGATAAAAATGAACATCAATCCGATAAAGAACTTCATAACGCTCTCAAAGAAACTATATCGCCCATAGACCACCAACACAACCGCAAGTAGGGAATGCAGGATTCCCCAGGTAGCGAGTGACAATTGGGGAAATACTGAATTCGCCGCCAATCCGCAGGCGGCGATCAAAGCCCCGGCGACAATGAAGGACCAGATCAACAAATATCCGGCAAAGACGAAAGAAACCCAGCGGCCGAGTTTATCCGCCCAGCCTTCAAGAAGGGTTTGGCCGGTTGCTAACTGCCAGCGGCCGATCCCTTCATTCAGTGCAAATTTGACCAATGCGCCAATCACAACCGCCCAAAGAATGGCGGTGCCGTATTTTGCCCCGGAAACTGCGGCAGCGATCAAATCCCCGGCGCCAACGCCAGTCGCAGCTACAGCAATGCCCGGCCCTAGTACTTTTAGTTTATTTTTGATAGATGATAGCATATTCTTTCCGGAAGATAAGCGTATGAATTTTATTCACCCTTCGACAGGCTCAGGATGAATGAAGTTTAGATACGAAGATATCCGGTTATTCTAATGTTGTTAAATAAAATAGTGGTAATTTTTTTGAGATATACTCCCTATCATCCTGAGCTTGTCGAAGGGTGATCAAATGCAACTATTAGCAGTAGACCTGCTATTCTTGTAACTAGGTAAAATCAATAGCCGTTGACATTTACAGCTCACTTACGGGATAATTTCGAGAACCAGATAGCCAGCAACAGAGACAGATTAAAAAAGGACAGCAACCCCTGGAACGCAAGCACCAGATTCCACAAAATCTTGCTGTCTAAAATTTCTTTTGACCCCCAGCCATTTATCGGTTCTAAGGTAAAGAAGAAAGCGGCGGCGGCGCTAAATGCTTCCGGGTAGTTGGCCATTCCGTTAGCGGCAAAATAGATCAGGGAGAAAATAACTACCCAGCCCGCCACCAGCAACGTTAACCAGCCGGCAGAGCGCACCGACTGCCGGATATACCAGAGGAGCGGCGCGGTGAGGATGCGCCACCAACTTTGCAGCCGCCAAAATTCGAAACGCAGTTTTCGAGCCTCCACCAGACATTCCTGCTCTTCCTCAAACTGATTCAATTCCCGGAAGCGTTGGGCAAGATTTTCGATAATGGTCAGGCGGGCGTTTATCTCCGATTTTTTACTGCCATCGGTGCTAAACCAACGGCTAATCGCCTGCACTTCCCGCTGCACTTCCTGAAAGCGGTCCTTCACATTCAGATTGTATTCAATACCGTAGAACATACTTTCTGCGGTTATTTCACCCAATTGCTGTACAGCAAGGGCTTCCAGGGCTGTGGTTGGCGTGCGGCAGGCTAAAATCTCTTTCGCTTCCAGCGCCAGCAAAGCTGCATGGATGGCATCCGGTACGGTTTCCGCAGTGCGAAGGATTTTTTCCGAGCGATCCAGCAATGTCTTGGCAATGCGTAAGAGGCGTCCTGGCGCGCTGTGAGTGCCGCTGCCTTCCAGTACGTTGCTTTCGGCAATCGGCCATTTGAATCCTTTGGCATAGCATGGCGATTTCCGCTTCCCGCCCCAGAGGCCGGCCTTCCGCCAGAGATCGAATATGCCGGAAAGCGGTTTAAATAAAATGATATGACGATCTTTAAAGGCAGACTTCAGGTAGGCAAGATTTTTTTCCCAGCGATCATTATACTTTTGCGAAGAGCGGTGGCCGACGGTCACTAATACCCGATAGTCCAGCTCATTGAATCCCTTGAGCAGCACATCGCGGAACTCCAGGCTGGAGATACTCCACGACTTTTCATCCGGAAACCGCTCTACCAACTCGGCATGATTTTGCCCGTCTTCCGGGCCGGAGGGCTGGTCCGGAAAGCTCAGGTAGAGATCTTCGAATGCCAGATGCACCTTTTCCCGCCCTTTCCGAAAAGCGCTTTTCATCAGGTTCCAGTTAGTAATTGTCCAGGCCCGGTAGCCAAAACGATAGGCGGTATAGGCATTCATATAGGCATATGAATCCTCATCGTCCAGACCGGCGGCAAGCGTTTCCCGTAGCGGGATGTCCAGGCTACCCATTCTACCAACGCCTTCGTTGACCAATTGGCGAATACCATTACGGAAGCCGGTTGGGTCAAATAACGGGAGGTATCCTTCCGGGCAATACTGGAAAATCGTGGGAAGTTCTTCCGGGAATTTCAGGCAGTGGTATTCCGCCCAGGGGGTATCCGGTTTCTCCCGCATAATAAAAATCCAATGCACTTCCGGAAAAGCCAACATCAGCATGCTGAGGGCGCGGGCATAGGGATAATACGGCAAGGCATCGGAAAGCAGATTGAGATCTATTCCCCGATCGAACTCCGGATTGATGGCATCAATGAAGACCTTGGTTCTCCGCAGGGTTTCCGCCGGGGAAACGCTATTAATCGTTTTACACTCGATCGCATGAACGACCTGGGCATAAAAGGAAAGCATGTAATTCCGGGCACTTTGCCGGTAATTTTTCTCGGCGGGATAAAAAACCGGTTTATTGATCAGTCCCACTGTTGTGCCGGCGATTTGCTGCACATAACGGGCAAAAGATCGATGGAATTCCGCATTTTCAGTAATCAGAAAAGTATTCACGCTGCCGCCTCTCCCCTGTTATCCACAAGCAGTATCACCAGATCAGGTTTATTTTTTCTTCTTTTTGAAAAGCCCCTTCAGTTTGTCTTTCAGGGCATCTTCCGCTTCTTTCTTTTTCTTCTCTAATTCCGCTTTTTGTTTCTCCAGTTCCGCCTGGGCCTGCTTTTCCAACTCCGCTTTCTTTTTATCGGCTTCATCCTGTGCGGCCTGTTTTAACGGATCGCTGGCGCTTTCCAGCACGGATGCGGACGAGCCTTTTACCGACGGGTTCTGAAAGGAGCCACCGACAGCAACATCTACCACCACGGTTTCGTTGGTTAGCAGATTGACATCTTTTTTCATCAGTTGGTTGACAAAGGCATTACCCTGTTTTTTCAGCTCAGCGGCGGGCACATGTACTTTCAGTTTATAGTCCAGGGATTTATCGAAGCCATTGGAACCGGATGCAATAATTTTATATTGATCGAGTTGAAGAGTGGTCGGTTTCAGATAAAAACGGCCATTTTTAATGGTGTATTCCGGGGCAAGATTGCTGAGCGCCGGGTTATGCAGTTTATCGATTTTCAACACTTCGGCAATTTTGTTAAAGGGGAGAAAATCCTTCACCTTCACTTTTGGGATTGTCAGATTCCCTTCACTGAAGAACTGCTGCCACTCCGGCATAAAGGCGTTGTCCAACTCGGTGTTGAGCGTCAAGCTGCCGCCCATCGATCCTTGCATGTGCTGCGCCATTGGGGTAAATTTCTGCACGGAAATAATATTCTGAAACATTTCCGGTATATTTACCTGCACTAACTTCATATCGAAGTAGATTTTCGGCTTGGCTGGCGGCAGGTAGCTGTAAGTACCATTTGAGGAGAATGTTCCCTGAAAAAGATTAGCGCTCAGGTCCATCAGGTTCAATTGGCGATCCTTCAGAAGTAACTGGCTCTTCACATTTTTCAAATTGAGATTGTCGAAAGTCAGCGCGCCAAACTCCGCCGCGAGCAAGAATTCGATTTTATCCGGCAATTCGACCGGTGCCAGTGGTTCGCTTTCCCCGGCGATCCAGGGATTGAGGTTAAATGTCCGGGAGTTTAAAGCAAGGGTGCCCTTAATGGTCTGCCCGTGAAAAATATAGCCGAAAATATTTTCCAGTACGCCGTTGGCTTGCAGGTCGCTATCACCAACCTTTGCCCGGAAATTGTTCAGGGAAGCCCTTTCCGGAGAAAAATCCAGATCAGCATTTTCCACCATTATTTTTTCCGGTAAATCCGGAGAATTATAAGCGACGCCGCTAATTCCCAATTTGCCGGCAACACTATAGCCATCGCTGCGATTTGCTTCGATCGCGGACATGTTCCCCTTTAA
>JAUIFT010000087.1 GCA_030430345.1 Calditrichia bacterium
CGGAGCAGGCGATTATGCGAATTTTCCACGAAATCCTTCCACCACATCGCCAGATGGGATTGATCCGCGCTGCGCTTCTTGCTTTGAAAGCCGCCGAGTGCTTTAACCTCATTGTATGCCTCCGTATAAGCATCGCTATCGATTTCCGGTGGGGGAGGGGCGCGAAAATGATCCTGCGACGTCAGCATAAACGGTTTGGCACGCGCCCAGCCAGCCCCGAAGATAAAACCCTCGGGTGTGCCGCTATGTTCATTGAATTCCGCGTAAACGCCGGGCGCCATCGGGTGCCAGGTATACTCCGCCTCACTGTTCCATCGATCATCTTCCCGCAGTTTCAAAATTTTTTTCGCAGATATTTCCCCCCGGGAAATGCCCAACTCTCTGGCAATTTCATTCTCGACAGTCGCCAGCCATTTATCTCTCAGCTTCTTTAATTCCGGATGTTTGTCAGGATATTGT
Source organism: Calditrichia bacterium (assembly GCA_030430345.1). The sequence continues at coordinate 460 of JAUIFT010000087.1, forward strand.
GCCAGCATTACCGCATAGGCTGCCTGGGTAGCAGCAGCAATCGGATCCGCATCCGGAATAGTGTCATCATATGCAAAATGGTCATAAACCGGCTTAATGGCATTGAGGACATCGTGCATGGCAATATGCGTCATCGCGGCGGCGCGCACCCCTTTTAAGGTAAGCAATCCGTCTTCGGCCACTGCAATGCTGAAAATACGATTATTCCACTCAACAATCAGCGCTGCATCATAGTGGTTAATGTTAATTTCCGCCGGTTCCGTTGGTATGTCTGCGTGTAGTCTCACATTTACCAGGGGAGTGATTAGCAAAACGATTAACAGAATAAAATATCTCATTCTACCCTCTTGTTTAAATTGAACAATCGTCAGACATGCTAAGCGTAAGATAAAAAATAAAAGCGGGGTTTGTTTTACTGAGAAGCTCAAAATGTTTACTGAGAAGGGCGGAAGGAAGAGCGGCGATAACTTTACAACATGTGCTTACGATATTCACTGGGAGAGATGTTTTGCTCCTCTTTAAAAATACGGCTAAAATGCGCCAGGTTTTCGAACCCGCATGCCAGGCAAATTTCCGAGATAGTCAAGTTGGTGTCAGCAAGCAACGTCCGGGCATATTGCAGGCGTTGCTGGCGCAGCCAGGCGCCGGGAGGCATTTGATAATGCTTCTTAAAATCGCGTTTAAACGTGGAAAGGCTACGGCCAGATAATTCCGCGAACTCCGCCAGGGTGAGGTTGGAACAAAAACTTTTACTCATTATCTCGCTTATGGAGGGACGCAAATCATATTGCAACGAACGAAAATAGCCGGCGAGTTCAGGGTTGACGGAACTTTGAAGGATGTTTAGGAGCAGCTCTTTCAACTTTAGTTTGAGGAGGGAATCGGATGGTTTTATCCGTTTGCTAAAATAGGTTAGCATCGACTGAAAGTAAGTGGTCAGTATCAAGTCATTTTTTACTTCCAACACCGGAGGCGGATCGCCTGCTGCTACCGCCGGCAACTTTGCTTCAGTTACGATTTGCTTCACGGTATCACGGATAAAATCGTCGGAGATAAAAAACAGCAGCATGCAGAATTCTTCTTCAAAATACTGATCGATAAAATAGCTGCCCTTTTTTACATAAAAAGTTTGGCCGGCTTCCGCTGTCCAGGACTGATTCATACTTCGCCAGCCCTTTTTGCCGCTGAGTACATGGAGCATATAATCCGAAGGCGTCCAGACACCTAATGATTCATCTTCGATCGGACAGGTATATTCGACAAAGAGTAATTCGCCCACTTCAAATTTATTATAATGCAGGCCGGTTTGTATTAATTTATAGACATTGAGCATTGGGGATAACTCTTTTTACTAAGCTGGTTTATCTAAATTTTATTTGCATGCTGATAAAAAATTGATATGAAAAATAATTATAACGATTTACTATTTACAATTCCAATTAAATGATATAAACTTTTCATAAAGTGCTGACAACTTTTAGAAAAATGCAACCCGAAACAATATCGCGCGTATCTGTATCAATTAGTTTGACAAATGGGTAAATAATGAAAAACAGTTTAGGCGAATTCGAAGAAATTGTTTTGTTGCTGGTCGCTGCCCAGCATGATGAAGCGTATGGACTATCCATTACCGAGGCAATTGAGAACGAGTTGGGTCGATCGGTAACCATGAGCAGCGTGCATACCGCACTGTATCGTTTGGAAGAAAAAGGATTTGTCCGCTCTCGCGTCGGCGGTGCGACATCTATGCGGGGAGGGCGGCGAAAGCGGCTTTTTACCATTACCGCATCGGGAAAAACTGCCTTGAAGAAATCGATGGCTGTACGGCAAAAATTATGGAATATGATTCCCGCAACGGTGATGGAGTAGCTATGAACGAAAATCCAATACAACCTCCGAAGCGGGCGGAACAGTTCTTTCAATGGTATTGCCGGAATGAGTTGCAGGAATCGATCCTCGGTGATTTACAGGAACGTTTTTTAAATGATGTCAAAAAGTCCGGGAAATTCCGGGCAGGCCTGAATTACTGGCTAAACACTATCCGCTTTATTAATCGACATACCCTTAAGAATCGCAGACAGGCTTCATTTCAACAGGAAGGGATCGCCATTATGCTCCGCCATCATCTACTTAGTGCTTATCGAAATTTTGCCCGGCATAGAAATTATGCTTTTATCAACATGAGCGGGCTGGCAATGGGATTGGCCAGTTGTTTATTGATTGCCAATTTTCTCTACCACGAGCTCTCGTTTGATCGTTTTCATCAGTCCGCGGAGAACATTTACCGCATCAATACTGTTTTCTCCAATCCATCCGGCACCACCAGTAAAATGGTGAATACCCCTCCGGCAATGATACCAGGACTGAAGGGGGTATTTCCGGAGATTAAACGATCCACTCAATTGCGTTATACAATGCGCGCCCTTTTTGAAAAAGACGAACGGCGTTTTTATGAAAACCAGGGTTTTTATGCCGATTCTGTATTTCTGGATATTTTCAGCTTCCCGCTAATTGCGGGCGATAAAACCACTGCGCTGGATCTTCCCAACACAATTGTACTCACCGAAGCGATGGCCAGCCAGTATTTCGGCAATGCCGACCCGATGGGGCAAACCCTGACGATGAATAATAACCTCACCTTAAAAGTAACCGGCATCCTTGCCCCGATTCCCGAGAACTCTCATCTCAATTTCGATTTCCTGGTGTCATTCTCTACCTACGAGATACCGGAAGGATATTTATCAGATTTAAGCAGCTGGAGTTGGCTGGGGTTTCTCAGCTACCTGGAATTATACCCGACTGCCGATCCCCGGGAAATGCAGGTAAAGCTCCGGCAACTCTACGAAAATAATACTTCGGAAAATCGCGCGGATTATCAATTTTACGTGCAGGGGTTGCCGGATATCTATCTCGGTTCCGCGGATTGGGTAGACGATCTGGCGAGCAATCTGCAGATCGGCAATCGTTTCAATATCTACGCCCTCGCCGTTGTTGCTATTCTGATATTACTGATCGCCAGCTTCAATTTTATGAACTTGTCAATCGCCGTTTCCGTGAGCCGCGGGAAGGAAATCGGTTTAAGAAAGATGCTTGGGGCGAACAAGAGAGGATTGGTTACTCAGCTATTAACCGAGTCAGTCGTATTAGCGATGCTTAGCCTGCTACTCGCCTATATGATAAGCTGGCTGGTCTTTCCTTACCTTCGCGAATTGCTGGCATGGCGCTTCTCGACAGATGGGATGCAGCTCCTTTATTCGCTCCCCATTGCATTCGCAATGACAATGCTGCTCGGCATCTGCGCCGGTTTATATCCGGCCTTCATGCTTTCCGGCCGTAATGCAATCCTCGCCCTGAAAAACAACGTAAAGAACAACCTGAGCAGCGGCGCCGGTTTACGGAAAATGCTCATTGCTCTGCAGTTCTGCATCTCGATTGCGCTGATCGCCGCCACCATCGTTATCACCCGGCAAATTCAATACATGTCGGATCAGGAGCTCGGTTTCGAACGGGAAAATGTGCTGGTAATAAAACTACTCCCGGAAGATATGGCCCGCTACTATGAACCGTTAAAAAATGACCTGCTGCAAAGTCATCATATCGTCAGCGTCAGTCAAAGTCAACGGCCGATGGGGGTGCCCTGGCCGGTAAATATGCTCCTGGTTGAGGGGAAAGATCCTTCGGAGAGTAAGCAGATTTTAGGCGCGCAGGTGGGGTATGATTACTTCAAAACGATGGGAATCGAAGTAAAGGAAGGACGGGCGTTTTCCAAAGCATTTGCGGAAGATCCTACCCGCAGTGTGATCATCAGTGAAAAAACTGTGGACTACCTCGGCCTGGAAGATCCCATTGGGAAAACCCTCTGGTATTTCTCTGTCGACGGCCCGCGTACCATTGTTGGCGTTGTGGAGAATTTCAACTTTCTCTCCCTGCATCATGAAATTTCCCCGACGGCGCTGATTATGCCTATCGTCGATCTGAAATTCCTGCAGGTGCGGGTAAGCCCCGGTAATATCAGGGAAAAGATTGCCGCCCTGGAAAATGTCTGGGCAGCGACCGCTCCGGACGTGCCCCTGGAGTTTCAATTTATGGATGATCAACTGCATCAGCTCTACCAGAAAGAAGAAAGTCTCTCCTATCTGATGGGCGGTTTTTCCGGATTGGCAATCATCCTCGCCTGCCTGGGATTATACGGTTTGGTCGCCTTTACCGTCAATCAGCGCAGAAAGGAAGTGGGCATTCGGAAAATCCTTGGGGCATCGGTTGCCTCTTTATTGATTCGCTTTTCCCGGCAATATATTTACCTGATAGGCATTGCTGCCCTGATCGCAATTCCCGGCGTTCAATATGTGCTATCCCTTTGGTTGGAAAACTTTGCATATCGGATTGAGATCAACTGGTCGATATATTTGCTTTCCACCATTGTTCTGGTTGTCATCGCATTATCGACCATCAGCTATCAAGCCCTGAAAGCGGCGTTGGCAAATCCGGTAAATGTTTTGCGGGATGAGTGAAGTTTTTAAGGGAAATGATCATTCGATGTGTATTAAGTATATATCATGATTGAGCAAAGAAAAAACAGGTGAAAAGTTATGAAGTGGCGGTGTTGGTGTTGCATTTTTCTCTGCCTGGCGCTGATAAACAATGCCCGGGCGCAAACAGAAAATTCTTTTTCAGGCCTTTACGGCGGTTTCGAAGGCGGGTCAATTAGCTATAATACTCAAATTACTTTTGATGGCGTCGATGATCCCGCCGGGCGGGGCGGCGCTGGTTATGGGGCCTTTCTCGGATATAACTTCGTTTCAGGAAATTTCCTGCTTGGCGCTGAAATTCTGCTCAATCTGGCCACCGTGCCGGGCCCATATACTTTTGATGCAACCGTTGTGGGGTTTTCCGAATTAGACGTTCGCCGGGGCAGCAGCGCCGGGCTTGACCTCCGCATCGGCTATCTGATCGCCGGGCGATTTTTGTTAAATGCCAAAGCAGGATATTCGGCCAACTCCCAATCTGTCCGCGTGAAAGGCCCGCTCGAAATCGTTCCGATGGAAGTGTCCCGGGACTCTTTTCACCGCTTCCAACTGGGCGCCGGCTTCGAAGCTACCGTGCATCCCAATATCGCCATTCGTTTCTCCTTCCGGAGATTAGCCGGTCTTGATCTGAAAAAAGCCGACTTTGGCGAAATTCCTACCTTCACTTCCCTCAATCGTTTTGATGTGGAACCGAGTCAGCAGCAGTTCTTTTCGGGCGTCGTTTTGCGGTTTTAGATACCATTTAGCGAACATTTTAATTATCTTCAGCGCTTACCTATCCTTATAATTGCCACGTTTGTTCAAATATGTAGTGAGACAAAAATAATTTGACATAATGTAGCTCCCCAAGATAATATTGTTGCAAAATCAGGCACCTTTGCCTATTTGCAAATTTATAAATGGTAAAGGGTTTGTAGAAAGATCAGCGGCCTGGATATTACATAAATATTTTTGTCCGAGCATTTATTTATATTTTTTTGTGAAATTCCTGACCATTTATCCCTCTTTATTTATACAATAACTGCATCTGCTAAAAATAAAGTATATCGAAATGATGTCAGTTAGTATGCACCGATGGCGAAGTGGTGAACGCGGCGGTCTGCAAAATCGCAATCATGGGTTCGATTCCCATTCGGTGCTCAAAATACACTGGAAGGACGACGATTGCTGGCGTATATGCCTGCATAGCCCTGAGAGGTTTGTATTTTTTCTTTATTGATCTTCAAGAAATGTTAGTTAATGGAGGGGATTTTATGACCGGTATACTTTGTCCAAAGTGCAATGAAAATACGATTGAAGAAGTCGGGTTAGTTTTGTGGGATGGCATTGATGAAAATGGTCTGGAAATTAGCGGTGTATTTTATAAGGTAGAATGCAAGAATTGCCGAGGGCGCTGGGAAGTAGAAAAGAAAGAATGGAGAGCATTTACAGGCAGGGATGAAGATTGGACCCCGGGTGCTTCAAGCTATTTTTCCATTAATTAGTCGTCCCTGAAAAAGTGCCTACGCGCAGGCACTTTTTCAGGGACGACTAATTAACAACCGCGGATTTATCGCCGGGGACTCCGGGATTGTCCTGCGCACCAATAACGGTGGGTGCAACTGGATGAAATTGAACACCGGTACTACCGACAACTTACACCGACAATGGTGGGCAAAGCGGGACACTACCAGTGGCACTAATGAATCATTCACCGCGCGTTGCCAGCGCAGTCGGAATAGATGGCGCGCTTGTACATACCAGCAATGGCGGGATCGATTGACAGGTAAAGCCGCCCCTCACTCGCTATGACTTATGGACCGTCTTTTTTAGCGATGCCAATAATGGTATGATCCTCGGGGACAAGGGAACGATCTTTAAAACCATATCCGGACGGCGCTTATTTCGCGTTTCCGGCGGATTGTGTTTTTATCTCTCTCAAAAGTTAATTCGGCTCAGCCAGCAAAGCCTGCTCCCGATCGGTCATCCATGCTTCAATTTCCGTTACGGAAGGATTCGTGGCGGTAATCCATTCTTTACAGTAGCCGAATTCTTCCTTCAGGCGTTTTTCGGAAATGTGGTCGAGCGATCGCTCGGATGCATCCCAGCGCGGGCCGCCCAGCCAGACCGCCGCAAACATAATGCGCGCCTTCAGGGAAGAAGTGCCGCCAGCGAGGCAGGCCTCATAAAACATTCTGTGCACAGCTTGCCAGGGGCGTTTTTTAAACTGATCCGGGGTACGTTTTTCGTTTTCCAACTGGCAATAGGCATCATGAATAATCGCTGCTTTCAGGAATTCACTTTCAAAACGGCCATCGCTGAGCCACAAGGCCAGCCGCGGCACGGAAGCGCCATCGGTCAAAGTGCCTCTAGGCGCAATCCATTCCACGCCCATGGAATCAACAAATACCAGCTTTTCATCGACCAGTTCTTTCAAATCCCCCGCTTCTTTAAGCGTCACATTCTCGGGAGTAAACCCCGTTTTCAGCGGCTTCCCGGCTTCATCCGCGGAACAACCAAAGAGAAAAATAGCTATTAGCGCAACTAATACTGGACTTGAATATAAAATTTTCATCTTACTTATCTCCATTAATTGTTTCCTTATTTATATTTTCTAATTGAAAAGATATATTCTGTCTTAATAATAGACATTAATTTTTCATTTCTGCTGCCTTTAAAAGTAATAAAGAAAAAGTGGGGGAGAAATGCTAATCTTGAGAGAACAAAAACTACTGTTGATGTAACATTTAATCCAAGAGTGATTTATATGAATATCCGTCCGGCCGAAATGAGAGATTTATCGAAGATTACTGAACTAACCAACCAGCTCGGGTATCCGGTTTCAACCGGGGAAGTAGAAGCACGAC
>JAUIFT010000088.1 GCA_030430345.1 Calditrichia bacterium
TCCCTTCGGGTGGCCCTCGCGACAACTCATCTCCCACTGAAACGCGTACCTGATGCCATCACCCCGGCCCTGCTGAAGGAAACTCTGGGCATCCTGCACCGGGATATGCAGGTCAAATTTGGTATCGCGCAGCCGCAAATCGCCGTGCTGGGCCTCAACCCCCACGCCGGGGAGGGCGGCCACCTGGGGCGGGAGGAGCTCAAAAAAACGGTTTTCGTTGGATATAACCAACCGCCCATCTTGCAGGTTTACGGACATTCTGCCAACGCCATCATCAAAAATATAACGGGCCTCTTCCAGTTCTGCCGTGTAAATACCCTGAAAAGCCAGGGTCGATTCTTGGGGATTTTCCGCAATACAAACCCGAATATCCGGTTCCCGGACGGACAAAGCCTGGGCTTGCTGCGAAGCCGTTTTGGGCGAACATTGCATCAAAAATAGCATGGTTAAAAAACCAAAAAGCAACCAGCGCCAGGAAAATGATTTGGAGAGGGAGGTAATCTCGGAGATTAATTTCATAGAGTTGCTGTCCTTACCTTCGTCAGTGGACTTGAGAGCTGTTTCGTAAAGTCTGTAATATTTTTTATTTATGAGGCGGGTGCAAGGAAATTATTTAATTTTATACCGTCTTATCTCCCTGTGAAATTTCAGGATAAACGGCTGAGAAATGCGTGGAAAAATGTCCTCAGCCGTTCTGCATTGCCTATTGGCCGGCGTTACTACCGGGTGCAAATTTAGAAACCGAGGCCAATGATATTAATACCGACCTGAAAGCCAAAGCCGGAGACGTCTATCTCCTGGAAGATTGGCAGGCCTTCTTCATTGCGTTCCCGGTTTTTCCGGGCAGTCGCGTTGTTGTAGGCAATGTCCCAGAAAATGACCCCGGAACGGCTCACCTTTAGCGCAATGCCTGTGGCCGCCTTCCAGCCAAAACCACTGAAAAAACGGGTACGTTCAATATCCTGAACAAAGTTGTTCTCATTGTTCCAGATAAACTCTCCCCCGGCACCAATTGAGGCGCGGTAATAGAACGGGCTCTGCTTGCCAAGTTTCAACTCATAGTAGATTTGCATTTGCAGGGAAGCAATACGGGTGGCGAATTCCAGTTCCAAGACTCTGGTGTTTACGGTAATACCACCGGAAGTATCCGTGGCAATAGTGGTTTCTTTAAGGTAGGAAGATTTGAAGTAATTGAATTCAATGCCCCAGTAAAGGCGGTCATCCAGCCGGCGTCCGGTGCTAACCCCGAAAAAGTTGCCAGTGCCGGTGTCTTCCGGGTTACGGGTACCAAATTTAAACTCTGCAAATGGACGACTTTGCTGCGCTTGTACTTCTTCGACAAGCGGCATCAAAAAGAAAGCGATAAGTAAGATTAAAAGAGAGCGGTTCATTTTCATGTAGTCTCCAGCAATAAATTTAGTGCAAATATAGACAATCAGCAGGATAAAATCAAATGAGCATTTGCCTTACGGATAAATTATATCGTGATAATTCCCGAAGCGCAATGCAAATTTTACCCCGACCCCTTTTCAATTAACAAACGCTTATGCTGAAATAGAGTTTCCTTTAATAAGTGTTTGATAATTTAGAGATTAAAAATAGGAATCTCTGATCTTAAATAAGTGCCGCAGGTCAATTGACCGTTTAGCGGATTTCCATCACCCATTCGTACGGATCTGCTTCTTTCTGCAGTTGAATACCGATTAGCTGGTTATACACTTTATGCGCCAGCTGATAATCGTTCTTGTTGACATTGTATTCTTTCCCTTTCCAGGAAATTTTACTGACGGAAGTAACGATGGCGCCGGTGCCGCAAACAAAACACTCTTTTGCATTATTGCAGATATCTTCCACATCCAGCAAGTCTTCTTCTACGGTAAGCCCCAATTTCTCCCGGGAGAAGCGAATAATCGATTCTCTGGTTATTCCGGGAAGAATGGAACCGAGCTGCGGTGTGCGCAGGGTGCCGTCATCCATTAAAGCAAAGAAATTGGCGGCGCCGGCTTCTTCGATATAGCGGTTGTGGACGGTGTCCAGAAACAAAGCGCCGTTATAGCCTTTATCCATGGCATCCTGCCGGGGTTTCATGGTGCCGGGATAATTCGCGGCAGCTTTGGCATCGCCGGTGCCATGAGCGGCAGCGCGATGAATGTCCGTCACCCACAAGGAGATAATACCCACTTTGTCAAAATAGGGGCCGACCGGACTGGCGTAAATGTAAAACAAATATTCGCTGGCTGCTTTTACGCCAAGCTGCGCCTCTGTGCCGATAATTACCGGGCGGAGATAAAGGCTATGGCTGCCGTCTTCCGTTTCCGGGATGAATTCTGCATTGGCGAGCACGGTTTGTTTTACTGCATCCATATATTTCTCGACATTAACCGGGGGAATGGCCATGCGTTGACAGCTGCGCACAAAGCGACGGGCGTTTTCCATCGGGCGGAACATCACGATATTGCCTTTGGCGCTGCGATAGGCTTTCATGCCTTCAAAAATACCCTGTCCGTAGTTGAGGATGTTTGCCGCCGGGGATAGCTCCAGGTTATGAAAATTACTTATCTTACCGGCATCCCAGGCACCGTTACGATAAAAACTCTCATACATTTTTGTTTCATGGGCGTTTTCATAGAGGGAGAATTTAAGATTGTCGAATTTACGCGGCGTAGTCATAGTTCCTCCTGGGCATTTAAAGTTATAAGATCTTGCGAATACTGGGTTTGCATTGTCGATTTTGTCGCCTGTCGCAACAGTTTTCTATTGCCACGAGACGAACATCTGCAATATAAATGCTCTATTCAAGGAAGTGTATGGCTTTTTAAAAATCGGAGTAACGGTTATCACTGTTCACTGTTCACTGAAAACGGATTACTTCCATTCCAAAAGTTCCAGCTTTTCCCCATCAAAAACGGCATAGGTGAAATGCTCAATCCAGTCGCCGAGATTTACATAGTATTTTCCATCGTATTCGTCCATTATTGGAGAATGAAGATGGCCGAAGATGGCATAGTCACAGCCTTCGCTGAAACGCAGCTGCGCTTCTTCGCGATAATCGCTGTCGTCCAGCACATCAAATTTATTATGGTTGCGACTATAGCTGGAAACCCACTTCGCCAGGGGAATGCCGAAATCCGGATGAAGCAACCGATAGAGGAAAATGTTGGTTTTATTGCGCAATACCCGCTTTAGGAGGCGATAGCCTTTGTCGTCCTTGGCAATGCCATCGCCGTGATGCAGAAAGAATTTTTTTCCGTTGATCTCGTAAATCAGTTCATCAAAATGGAGCTGTATGTTCAGTTCTTCGGTGAGATAATCCCCCAGCCAAAAATCGTGATTACCGGCGATGTAATGGACTTCTTTACCGAGTTCTTTCAGCTTGCTGAGCGCGCCGATGACCCGGGTGTAGCCACGGGGAATAACCGTTTTGTACTCGAACCAGAAATCGAAAAGATCGCCAACGATAAAGAGCCGATCGCCGGTTTCCGCGACATGGGCGAGAAAATCTAAGAGCTTTGCCTCGCGCATTTGCTGTTCCTTATCATCATTCATACCGAGATGTACATCGGAAAAAAAGTAGGTCTTCCCCATAAATGCTTACTTTCTATTTTCTTTTGAGATAGTTCTTTAACCCCTTCCGGGTTGGTAAACAAACGGTTTTAACCGCGGGGCCTTGCACGCCCCGCGGTTAAAACACAATAAATCTTACCCTGAAAGGGTTTCATAATCGCAGCATAAATAACGGTAAAGCGTTTCCATAATGAAGTGCTTTTTGAAAAATATTGTGATGGCAGAAAGTATTTTTAAACTAGCATTTCTTTTTCAAGGCAAACACTATTAAATTGGAGAATTGCGTTAGTTTCATTATCGATTTACTGAGAATACGGATTCGCTATGTCGCGTCAAGAAAACCATGAAATGCCTTTTCTGGATCATCTGGAGGAACTTCGGGGAAAACTGATCAAATCGGTAATCGCCCTGATCGTCGGTGTTATCATTTGTTTTATTTTCGCGCAATATATTCTCGAATTTCTCAAATATCCCGCTACCCGCCTGGACCCGCCGTTAATATTTCAATTCCTGAGAGTGCAGGCAATTTTTGTCGTCTATATTGAAATTGGTTTTTTTGGCGGTATAACCCTGGCACTGCCTTTCATTATCTACCAACTCTGGTCATTTGTAGCGCCCGGCTTGCATTCGAAAGAGAAGAAATACTTTGTGCCGATGGTCGGTGCCTCTACTTTTCTTTTCCTGGTTGGAATTTCTTTTGCCTATTATATTATCCTCCCGCTCGCATTGGATTTCTTCGTGAATCTCGCCCCGGAAGGTATTCGCGCAGACATTGCCATTGATGAATACATCGGGTTCGCCATTCGCCTGATGTTTCTCTTCGGCATTATTTTTGAGCTGCCGATGCTCAGCTTTACCCTGGCGAAAGTGGGAATATTGCGCTCCACCATTATGCGCACCTATCGCCGCCATGGCATCGTGATTATTTTTATTGTAGCGGCAATGCTTACCCCGCCGGACCCCATCACCCAGGTATTTTTAGGCATCCCCTTAATCCTGCTTTATGAACTATCCGTCTACATTGTTCGTGGCGTCGAGCGTGGCCGGGAAAAAGCGGCCATGGAAGCCGAGGCAGAATACCAGGCCTGGCTGGAAAAAGAGCAGAAGATGGACTCCTGAGATCGTGCTGTCGTGATCAATCCTTAATGTGTTTTATTATTTACATCATATAATAAACGCAAAATGCCCTTTGTTTGGTTTCCCAGGGTTGAAATATTTGTTTCAATAACCTTGAGCTGGGTATAAGCATATAAATTATAATTCCTATAATTGTTGTTTTTACAATGCTTTAATCGCTGAGTAATGTATTTTGTAGAAAATATTTCTTGACAAAATGAGTTGCATATTGTAATATGTCATACAAATCTAAGGGGCAATACTTGAACGCAATTTTTAAACCTATTGGCAGCCCATTAACCCTTGGGCAGGAAATCGTGAAGACAATCGAGGAGAATATTCTCAATAAACGACTACTGCCCGGGCAAAAATTACCTACCGAAAAAGAACTGTGCGAGCTTTTTGGCGTCAGCCGGACTGCGCTGCGCGAAGCAATGCAAATGCTAAGTGCCAGGGGACTGGTGACAATCAGAAAAGGCAGCGGTATATATGTTAACGACTTTTCTGAATTGGACGCCAGTGAAAACATGAAGTTATACCTGGAGTTAAACTTCGATAAAGATTATGCCTTGCACCTGGTGCATATCCGCCAAACGATGGAGCCGGAGAACGCCCGCCTGGCCGCTCGTAATCGCACAAACACTCATATCGAAGCTTTTGAAGCGAACTTGTTGGAATATAGTGACGCTAATATTGACAGTCAGCGTCATGCTATTCTTGATCTGGAATTTCACAAGACAATTGCCGAAGCTACCGGTAATCCTTTAATCAGCCTCATAATGAACCCTCTTTTCAACCTGATGCCGAAAATAAAAGCACTCATTGTTGACCGGGTAAAGCATAATATTATCGAAGTGCCGTTGGAATATCATCAACGAATTTTTCAATGCATCAAGGCTCGTGATGAAGATGGCGCCGCTCAAATGATGAGAGAGCATTTGACGATTGCTGAAAAAGATACGATTGCTTTAATCGAATCTTTGGCAAACGAAGAATTATAAAAATATATAGCCACCTGTTTCTGTGGTGGTAAAAAAAATTTATCTTAAAATTTGTATGACATCTTATGTCTTATGTCTTATTGAATGATAATATTGGGAGACTGAAATGGATATAACCTTTCGAGAAATACCCGATGTGCATCGCGCCGAGCGAATGAACAGCGCGGAGCTGCGTGACAATTACCTGTTTGATAACCTTTTCCTCCCCGGGAAGATCTCATTGACATATGTCGATCTGGAGCGGACAGTGCTCGGTGGCGCTATGCCCACCAGTGCGCCCTTGACGCTGGGATGTCCGAAGGAATTGCGAGCTGCGTATTTTACCGAACGCCGGGAAGTAGGGGTAATGAATGTTGGGGCGGATGGTGTAATAACGGTTGACGGTAAAGAATATCCGATGGCCAATCGCGATGCCCTCTACATTGGCAGAGGCAGTGAAAAAGTAACATTCGCCAGTAAAAATGCCGATAATCCTGCACAGTATTACCTGATCAGCTATCCGGCACATACCGCCTATCCAACCCGCCATGCGAAAGTTGAGGATGCCGATCCTTTACATCTCGGCAGCGATGAAGAATGTAATAAGCGCACCATCTACAAATACGTTTACATGGGCGGGATCGAAAGCTGCCAGTTGGTGATGGGCTTTACGGAAATGGCGCCGGGGAATGTTTGGAACACTATGCCGGCCCATAAACATATGCGCCGCACGGAAGTCTATCTCTATTTTAATCTCCCCGAAAACGCTGTCGTTTTTCATTTGATGGGAAAACCGGATGAAACGCGCCACCTGGTAGTTCGCAATCAGCAGGCGGCCTTTTCCCCGGGATGGTCAATCCATGCCGGTAGCGGTACCCGGAATTACAGCTTCATCTGGGCGATGGGCGGGGAAAATAAGGATTATACCGACATGGATGCCGTTACAATGGACGAATTACGTTAAACGTTAATAGCTTTAAATAGCGTGGGTTATTCCGTGAATGTTTTTCAGAAAATTCTGATTCTTTTATTAAGCGTTCTCTTGACGGCAGCGTTTGCCAAAGAGCATCCGACGATTACCATCAATAAGTCTGAAGCAAGGGCCATTCGTGCGGCGTTAGGAAAATATCCGTTGCTGGATAAGTCTTATACCGCCTATGAAACATTTGTGAATGCTGCCCTGCAACGGTCAATCGAAGTACCGCCACCGGGAGAGGCCGGCGGATACGCGCATGAAAAGCACAAGCAAAACTACCGGGAAATGCATCAGGCCGGCATCCTCTTCGCCATTAACGGCGAGGAAAAATATGCCGCGTTTATTAAAGCCATGCTGGACGAATACGCGAAAATGTATCCCACCCTCGGGCCGCATCCACGTTCTTTTAAACAAAAACCGGGAAAGCTGTTTCATCAAACATTGAATGAAGCGGTTTGGCTGGTGCACGTTTCCATAGCGTATGATTGTATCTACGATTGGTTGAGTGCGGAAGATCGTCAGCGCTACGAAGAAAATATTTTCCTGCCGATGATTCATCTCTTTTCCGTGGAACATGCGGAAACGTTTAACCTCATACATAATCATGGTACCTGGGCTACCGCCGCCGTGGGCATGATGGCCTATGTGCTCGATAAACCAAAGTTGGTCGAAAGAGCGCTTTATGGCACCAATTTAGATGGAAAAGGTGGATTCTTAAAACAGCTGGAGTTGCTCTTTTCTCCCGATGGCTTTTATATGGAAGGGCCGTATTATATCCGTTATGCATTACGGCCGTTTTTCCTTTTTGCCGATGCTATTGAGCGTAATGAGCCGGAGCGGAAGATTTATCAGCATCGCAATGAAATATTGAAAAAAGCCTATTACTCCGTGGCGCAAACGATTTTTCCCGATGGCATTTTTCCCCCAATTAATGATGCCTCGAAAACAATGGATATCGCCGATATCGGTCCAATGATTGCCAATAACCTCACCTATCAGCGATACGGGAAAAACGAAAACTTGCTGGCGATCGCCCGGCTGCAGGATAGAGTAATGCTGAACCAGGCCGGCTTAACGATCGCAAACGATTTCGGAGATGGGAATACAGTGCCGGAATTGAACTGGCGCAGTGTGGAATTCTCCGATGGTTATGACGGAGAGCGGGGCGGCCTGGGCATT
>JAUIFT010000089.1 GCA_030430345.1 Calditrichia bacterium
TTTTCGGGTTGATGTATTGTGCAATGTATGGGTCGTAATAATGTGATTTCATAAACTCAATCATCAAACTTTTAGAAAATTCAGAAAATTTATTGCTAATACTTACACCGCCAATTAAATAACGATGCTCAGCCCCGCCAATTTCGGGTCTATAGAAGGGAGCCTCCACCACGTCTTCATCACTAATTGGAATATTAAGCTTAGCTCTAAATTCTCTTAATTCTTTAGTAGAGCCTTCAAGCGAAATTTCATTATATGGTTCAGGTGAATGACGGATTTTCATATTTTTGTCTCCGGCGTTTTTTGTTTGGTTCTGGGACAGGCGGAGCGATAGAATCCCGTTCAACAAGGCGAACCGGGATAATTATTTTCTGGGCCGGCGTTTCATCATCTGTAATAATCTGCCGGAGTGTCCGCACGGCAACCGAACCCAATTCTTCCTTGTAGACGCGCACTGTCGTTAGCGGCGGACTGGCGATTTTTGCCAGATCGATATCGTCGAAGCCAATAAAACTGACGTCCGTCGGCACATGCAAACCAGCCTCGTATATCGCCCGGTAACCATTTATCGCATTGATATCATTGACGGCAAAAATCGCAGTGGGACGGGGGTCCAGTGCGAGCAGCGCCTGGGTGAACTCGTATCCGGCCTCATGCCCACCGGTTTTGATGTACTCTTTCCGGACAGGGATTTTGAAGTAGGCCAGGGCTTTTTTGTAGCCATCCAGCCGTTGGCGGAAGCTTTCGATTTCCAGCGAACCAGCGATAAAGGCGATGCGTGAATGGCCGCTTTCGATCAAGTGTTTGGTAGCCAGAAAGGCGCCGTTTTCATTATCAATAACGATACGGGGGCAATTGGGGGAATCCTGGCGGGGATCGATCAGAATTGTAGGAACATTGGCGTTTTGTAAACTGACAATAAATTTCTGGCTGCGCGTACCGATGAGTATGATTCCGTCAACTTGCTTTTCCCTAACCATCTTCGGTAAATCAGGTTTCTCGGTTTCCGACATTAAATACAGGATCAGATTATATCCGTTAAAGGCGATTTCCGCCTCAACCCCTTCCAAAATCCTCGAAAAGAATGGATTGCGGAGCGGGTTGTCATCCCGGCGGAAGATGACACCGATGTTACCGGTGGAGCGTTGTTTTAGCGCTTTTCCGGAAGCATCCGGAACAAAGTCGTGAGCAGCGGCGATTTCCAGGATACGCTGTTTTGTTTTCGGACTGACGTCATGTCGGTTATTCAGCGCTTTCGATACCGTCGATTGGGAAACTTTTGCCAGTTTGGCAATATCTTTAATAGTCAGAGGTTTCTTCATTGTTTTACCGTGTAAAAAACGTTTTCGTATTTGGAAATCAAGGAATTTTATTTGTCAAAACAAACTCGTTTAAATAAATCAAAATCCTCGCTGAAAATCAAGAAAATATTGTCTAGCTTGTAAGTGGTTGTTTTGCAGCGTCTTATGTTTGTTTTTTCTCGTTTTGGTTTGCGAAAAATGCGAAACCGATTTCGAATTAGGAGAATATTTTTCGAAAATATATGCGTTGTAGTTTCGAATTTCCATCCTGTTTTTGATATTATATCATAGTTTAATGGTGAAATAGTATCGTTTTAATATTTTTTTCGCGATTCTAAAAAAAATATTGCATTATTCGGACTGATCAATTAGTTTGTTTTCGAAATCGATTTCGTAAAATGATTTGGCTCTATATTTTCATCGCGTATCATAAAAAGCAGCTTTTATACCTAAGCAGACTTTAAAAACGATTAAATCCGGTGTGCCGTTTATCCAAGCAAATGGCCAGACATAACATCTATCTGCATCAATGCAGATAGATCGAATTTTCGGTAAGAAGGATGCCAGTTGTAAAGTCATCACTTCACAATTGTTTTGCAGAGCTGTGAAGACCCGATTTAAAGTTGTTAAAATCTTTGGAGAAAGCCATGTGCAGAAATCGTATTCTATCGTTCCTCAGTATTGCACTCTTGTTTATTTCCTTTGCCACTGTAATTGCTGCCCCCGGTGGAAAAATTCGGGGGGTAGTTTTTGACCAGCATTCCCGGAAGCCTTTGTTGGCGGCGAATGTTTACATCGTTGGTGCCAGTTATGGTGGAGCAACCGATATCGATGGCGTTTTCCTGATAACCGACGTTCCTCCCGGAAAATATCAATTAACGGTAGAATATCTGGGATACAATAACCAGACGATTGACGTGGAAGTGAAGGAAAATGAGTCAACTACAGTGGAAGTAAGTCTTGTCTTCCAGGCAGTTGACGGGGAAGTCGTTGAAGTAACTGCACAAGCGGAAGGACAGATATCCGCGATCAACCAACAGTTGTCGTCCAATACAATTACCAACGTCGTTTCGGAAGCCCGTATCCGGGAACTGCCCGATGTTAACGCTGCCGAGTCGATCGGCCGCCTGCCTGGAGTATCAATTGAGCGTTCGGGCGGTGAGGCGACGAAGGTATCTATCCGCGGCCTTTCTCCCAAATATAATACTGTTACAGTAAACGGCGTTCGCTTACCGGCCACTGGCAGCGACGACCGCAGTGTGGATCTTTCGTTGATTTCCTCGAATGTACTTGATGGCATCGAAGTAAAAAAAGCCATTACTCCAGATATGGATGCCGATGTTCTCGGGGGAACTGTGGATTTAAAATTGAAAGAAGCGCCGGCCGGTTTGCGTTTTGGCGCTTCCGCATTGGGCGGTTATAACCAATTACAGGACTATTACGGTAACTATAACTTCCGGGCTAATATCAGTAATCGTTTTGCTGAAGGCCGTCTGGGCGTTATCGCCACTTTTAACTCTGACGAGTATGATCGCAGTGCTGATAAATTCTCTGGCACTTACCGCCAGGCAACCACCTCGGAGGGGGAAACGGAAATTATCGCCCAGAACGTCGGTTTACGGGAAGAAAACGTCACCCGCGGGAGAACCGGCGGCAGTCTATTGCTGGATTATAAATTGTTGGCAGGAAAGATTGCCGTTAATGGGTTTTACAACCGCCTTTCCTGGGAAACCCTGAATCGGATCAACCGCCTGAATACTTCCGAAAATCGCCACTATTATGAACTGGAGCGCCAGGGAGGGAATACCGCTATTTTTACTGGCGGCATCGGCATCGATCAGGATTTAGGCTGGCTTCGCCTGGACGCTGATTACGCCCGTACCGCATCCCGCATGGAAGCGCCGCGGGAATATAGCTGGCAATTTCGTCAGGAAGCCGGCGCTTTCGATTTTGGGGCGTCCTCTATTACTGCCGAAACTCACCCCAATGAAATCCCTGCTTTCGCTACCAATGACACCGCCTTGACCGCCCTTGCCGACGTATGGATTTGGGATACTGACCGCGAGGAAAATCAAAACTCTTTCCAAATGAACTTTGAAGTGCCTTTTAAGTTGGGCAATAATATCAACGGCTATTTTAAGACCGGCGGCAAGTTTCGCTGGCTGGACCGCGCCAATGATCGCGAACAGAATGGCCGCGATGGGCTGTTGTACGGGGACGGCGGAAACGAAATGCTTACTCACCTGAACAATGCTTTCCCAGCATGGGGTGTTCAGGATTATGTCGACCAGTATAACCATTTGCCCATCACGCTTTTTCTGGACGATTACAACCGGGCTAATTTCCTTGATGGCGAATATCCGCTTGGTTTTACTTACAACGAAGAAATGCTTCGTCAGGTGACCGAGGTGCTGGAGGATAGTGGCGATGTCTTGAATTATGCGATCGGTTCCCTGGCCAGTGATTATGAGGGGATCGAGCGCTATCAGGCCGGTTACTTGATGGCGGAAATGAATGTTGGTCGTCATATCACCCTTCTGCCCGGTTTTCGTTATGAAAAGGATTATTCGGAATATACCGGATTTAGATTCCGGGAAGTCTCCCTGAACAATATCCAGGGGCCGCCGGCAGACCTCGATACGATTACCAATATCCGCGAACATGAATTTTTTCTGCCGATGATACATTTGCAAATCCGCCCCAATGATAAACTGCGGATTCGCCTGGCCTACACCGAATCTTTAACCCGCCCGGATTTTATTCAATATGCGCCGATTACCCGAATCAATGTCTATCAAAGCTATATTCGCGCATCGAACAGCAAGCTGCGCCCGGCGCATTCAACGAATTATGATGCCGCCGTTTCCTACTATGAAAATCATATTGGCCTGTTTACAGTCGCCGGGTTTTACAAAAGTATTGACGACCTGATCTTCCAGACGCGTTACAATTTCCGCCTGGGCGTACCGGTACCGGATGGGTTCAATATTCCCGAAACCTGGTTGACCGGTGCCGCTCCGCAAGCGGATTTATACATTAACAGCCCGTTTGAATCAAAATACCAGGGATTTGAGCTGGACTGGCAAACGCACTTCTGGTATTTACCCTCAGTACTCAGTGGACTGGTGTTGAATGTGAATTATACTTACATCGATTCGGAAACAACGCAAAGATTATTCTTCACCCAGCAGGATTCGCTGATTTTTCCCCGGCCGCCGGTTTATTCCTACAAAATTGTCGACAGCACCCGGGTTGCCCGGATGCCTGACCAGCCCAAACACATCGCTAATGTAACCTTGGGATACGATTTTAAAGGATTTTCCGCACGCTTATCTTATTTGTACCAGACAGACAAAACTACTTTCATCGATCGTGAACCTGCGCTCGATAATTTCTCCGGCACCTATGCCCGCTGGGACTTTTCTATGCAGCAAAAGCTGACTGGACGTCTTGGGCTTTTTGCAAATTTCACAAATCTGAATCAGCGGGAAGACGAAAACTTTCGCGGGAGTGCGCTGGAGGATCCGACTTATACCGAATACTATGGATTTGCGATGGACTTTGGTATTCGCCTCCGATATTAGGGGCTGGGAAGAGGCCCGATGCAATCCAGAGCAGTTTAATTAATTCATCTTAATTCATTGAACCGTCAAACGGTTACAGGAGGATTCATTTATGAAATATTTTTACAGTTGTATGGTTTTGGCGCTCTTGGTTCTGATGGGAACATCCCAACAAGCCCTGGCGCAAATGGATACGCTGGAGGTCGAATGGTCCGATAATGGTCTCGACCCGATCGAGAACAATCTCCGTAATGTTATTCTCGGCGACACTCTGCCAAATGGCAGTCGGGTGCCGAACCGGGTTTACAAGTTGCAGCGGGGCGGGTTTTACTGGAATAACGACCGTATTGAAGCGAACGGCTTCCATCTAAACATCGCCGGTGAAAAAGGTGATCCCAATGATCCGGTATTCGGCAATCCGCCAACCCTGCAAATGGTACCCCGCGACGACGGATCGGTTGATGATAAAATGCTTACCGGCAGCGGCAGTGTCACCCTGAAAAATATCTATGTTATCGGGTGTGATGAAAATGGCGTCCAGACTTATTACCAGCCAATTGAATTTACCGGCAGCGGTCAGCGCTACTACTTCAAAAATGTTATTTTCGAACGGACCAATTTTGCCTCCGTCGCATTCTCAAACTCCGACAACTCAATTATCTTCAACGACTGTGTTTTCCGGAATATTATTGGCCGCCCAAGCACCCAGCAGTGGGAAGGCCGCGGCACTTCGATCTGGATTGATCAGGATTCGGTAATAGTTGAGAATTGTACTTTCTTTAATATTGGAATGACGCCTTTTCAGCTAGAAGGCGGCTCCGGCAAATATGTCCGCTTTAATCATAATACCGTCGTTAACGTTGGCCGTAATGTTAACACCGGGAACTGGTGGCAGGCGGCGTATTTTACCAATAACCTCTTTGTCAACGCTTTTTGGCATGGCGAAGGGCCGGATGATATTAACGACCCCAACCGCGATCCGCGGGCGACGAATAGTGGCTTATTCAGCATCGGCGATCTTCCCTCGGTTTATGGCCCGGAAGAAGGCCGCCGGGTGGCTTTCGCCAGTAACGCCAGCTACCGTACGGCGCAATTAGAAACGAATTATACTAACGAAGGCATTGTCCGCCAGCCTTTTATCAATCCGATTACTAAAGAAGACTATTTTGATACTTATACGAATATGGTCATTCAGGATACTATCTGGGCGGACCCTCAACTGGCTACCCAGTTCAACAGCACCTTTATCGACAGTATGTGGCAGAATATCACCGACCTGCGCGCCGGCGTCACGCCTGCCCAGGATTATATGTGGAGAGTTCCCCAGATTCCCGGCAGCGGCGATTGTAATGTTTGCCCAAGCTGGCCGTTGCCGGAAGATTTTACCTACGGCAATACCACACTGCAGAATTATGGTACCGATGGCCTGCCGGTAGGCGACCTGAACTGGTATCCCAGTGCAAAAGCCCAGTGGGAAGCGAATAAGGCGCAGTATATTATGGATATCGAAGAGATCCCCGGGGTGCAGCCGGAGTTTTTCATTTCGGATGAAGAAGAAGCGGAAAACGGCACGCTGGCCGGTGGGGCTACCATAGAAGTTTTTGACGGTTTTGCTTACGTCGCCATGCAGGGTGGCGGGTTCTTCGAATGGGAATTTGATCTCGCCTCTGCCGTCACAGTGGATTTAACGGTGGAAACACGCAGTAACGACGTCCAGAGAGGACAGCGCATTATCGTTAATGGCACCAACATACGGAACAGTCCCGATTACGGTGAATATTACTGGGGCGACCTCTCCACGGACTGGCAAACCTACCTGATCGAGCAGGATTCACTGTTTGAAGGTGCGGATGCCTTGAACCTGAATGCCGGTACAAATACGCTGCGTGTTGAACCTTCCTGGGGATATCAGGATTTCAGCGGCTTTGAGGTACTGGAGCAAGGAACGAGTAACTTACTGGCAGATCTCACCACCCCGAACATCACCAATTACTCTATTGTTGAACTTGTTGGGGAAGGTGCTATCTGGACGCCGCGTGGATTTAAATCTGTTGCGCTGAATGGAGGGAGTGTTACGCTTCCCCTGGAAGCGCCCCAGAACGGCATTTACCGCCTGTCAATTTTCTACCAGTCACCTGCGGGCACTCAGCAGATTGAGGTAACGGAAGGCGCTACCACCCTCCTCTCCAACGTGATGCTGGAAGGGGTCGCCGGCGATTCCACCGGAAAAGACATTCTGACTTCGAACTTCTCGCTAAACAGTGGCGTTCACCAAATCACGCTCTCCGGCGCCAGCATGGTGAATATCGACTACGTTCAGTTGGTTGAAGAAAGATTGACCGGTATCGGGGACAATGGCCAATACCTGGAAGGCTTCAGCCTCTTCCAGAATTATCCAAATCCTTTTAACCCGAGTACCAGCATTGCTTACACCTTGCCGCAAAGCGAAAAGGTGACCCTGGAAATTTATAATGTGCTTGGTCAAAAAGTACGTACGCTGATTCGCGGCCAGAGACAAATTGCCAATACTTACCGCGTTCAGTGGAATGGTGAAGATCATTCCGGGCAGCGAGTCGCTTCCGGTGTTTACTTCTACCGGCTCAAGGCGGGTAATTTTATCAAAACCCGTAAGATGATGCTGTTGAAATAATCCGCGCATTATCTTTCTATGTTGAAGCTTGAAACGATTTTTCAGCGATCCGGTAAGACGGAAAATCTTGCCGGATTGCATTCCGGGTTACGTATCATTTTTGATATTTTCAGAAAAATTTAGCCGGTAATATTCCCGGCAATAGCAACTTTTGCAAAAATGCTCTGTTTGACAATTTCGAATGAGAGTGTGGTTTTGGACGGTAAAAAAAACATCCTTCAGCAGCATATTATTAATGCTGCAATTTATCTGATAATATTCCTGTCTTTCGTAAATATCGAGCTCCCGGCGC
>JAUIFT010000090.1 GCA_030430345.1 Calditrichia bacterium
CAGGGAGTCGATTTTGGCAACCACCCTTTCCGGCAGAAAACGGGAGTTCAGGAAATCCGCAATCCGGTTGATATAATCATTCTTAAATTGTGGATTCGCCAGTAAACGATTTACCAGCAAATTAGGCTGTTCCAGGCCGGTAGTATCATTCAGAATGGTAAAACCGTTCCAGTTTACATTTGTGTAGGAACGATCCATATCCCAGATCGTCCAGCGCCATTTGCTATCCGGGGTTCTCTCCCGGTAGGCGGACACCCCCCAGAGCCAGCTGCGGTATTCTGCGCAGATCACCATTGCCTGCAAATTAAGGAAGTTCTCCATATCGATGCGCTGCATGGCTTCCTGGTATGCGGCATTCTGGGAGAAATCGCTCTGGCGGATAAACGCATAGAGCTCGTTAAATGCATTTAAGTCACCGGCTTTTACATCGACAGCCTGTTTGAGGTAACGAATTAAATCGAAATTTTCATAACCGGTATGATCGGCAATAAAATGGTCATTGACGCTTTCGCGCAAATTATAAATTCCCCAGTATTCATCGTTTAGATACAGTATGGCAAAGTCGCTTTCTGTTGCCAATTCACCGATCCCCCGCCAATGTTCATTCGTTAGCGGATCGCGCAGTAAGCTGCCGGTGGGCATCTGGATATCATCATCATAACCGGAGCGCAGAACGATATTTTTGAAAGATTGCACGGGTGAATTTTCGAATAGAGGATATTCCAGACGATCAGCGCCGTAACCGCTTTTAAAGAAGAGCCGAAACGATTTTTTCGGACGCAGCCGGGAAGAACGTCCCTGAATGCGTATACCGGATTTTATATTAAAAGCGGCCGCGCCGTCTTTCAGAAACATATTGTAAGCGGGCCGTTCCCACTCAACCCCTTCCTGGTTGTAATTGGTATAAATACCGAACTGGTTATCAAATAAATCGTCCGGGTCGATAACAATCGAGAGTACCGGCAGCGTGAAGGTTTCATCAAGAAAATACATATTGCTGGGAATTTCTCCGGGGATATACTGGTCTTTGAAGGCCCGGGCGCGCAACGCCATTGTGCCGCTGATATCAATCGGCCCCTGATATTCCGGAGAACCGGCTTCCGGGTTATGTCCATTGAGGGTATAACGGATGGTTGCCTGCGGATCTGTCGGGGAAATCTCAGTTTGCAGAGCGCCATTGTAGCTGCCGGCGGGAAAGGCGATTAATGGCGGCGCGGTTACGCCGAGATAATTGGTTGCGCCATTCGCTTCCCCCGGTGTTGGCAGATCATAAAAGCGCCAGTTCGCACTGTTCCCGGGATCTCTACCCAGGGAAATGTTTGTATGCTGAGCGGAAAAACTAACAGCATCAACAACATTAATGCCATCCGGGGATACCAGGGCAATGTCCTCACCGCTTTTGGAAAGGCCGAAAGGGAGATGTGTTGCCCCCTGAAAGGTTTGATCGTCTGCCCACAAGAGCAGATAGCCACCGGCAGGTATCACCGTCGCATCCGGAGCCCCGCCGGGAATCTGCCACCTGGTAAGGTCATTCAAATTGTCGGTGACATAATATCCGGCTAAATCGATCGATTGAGTGCTCGCATTAAATATTTCTACCCAATCTTCATATTCTTCATACTCATCAGCGCCCTGAACAATATTACTGGCAAGAAATTCATTGATTCGCAGGTCTTGCGCATGAAGTGCGAATCCTGCCAAAAGAAAAAAAAGCAAACAAAGCATTCGTGGCATTTTTTATCCTGATTTTATTTATCTTTCGAAAGTATAAAGGGGGCAAACTATTTTTACCCGGGTTAAGGGATACCATCGGCAACACCGGCAGCATCTCCATACCTTCATTAACTATTACCGTTTAGCCATCCATTTCCCGCCAGGATTTTGCCGCGCGGCGGAGGTGAGGAATCGTAATCGAGCCACCGACAACCAAACCGATAGAGAGTGATTCCTGTAATTCAGCCTCACTAACACCTTCTTCCCGGCAGCGTACTAAATGATAATTAATGCAATCATCACATCGCAACACCAGCGAAGCCACCAGGCCAAGCAATTCCTTGGTTTTTACCGGCAAAGCGCCTTCCTGATAAGCCTGATGATCCAGACTGAAAAAACGTTTGGTTACCAGGTCGGCATTTTCCAGAACAACATCATTCAATGCTTCCCGCTCTTCCCAAAAAGCCTTGATGCCGCCACTCATTGGTATCTGCTGATTTTTATTTTTAGACATAATTTCTCCAGGCAAATTAAACTCAGATAATTTCTTTTTAACAAATCGATTTCTAAATAAGTGCTTCAACAAAAAATTTAGGTAATAACCAGGTCGCCGGTCCTTCTCTGAATCCCTTGCCCATTTGTAAATTTGCAAATGGGCAAAGGTGCCTGATTTTTCAGTAATAATGATCTTTGGAAACTCGTATTTTATCAAATTATTTTTGTCTCACTACATAGGAATAGCTTCTTCGCGGGGTAAACCTTGAAGCCATAAAGTATAACTTCCCGCTACAGGAGAAACTCAAAATCTAATTTTAGAGGATAAATGATATATTGGAAAGTGTGAATTATTAAACTCAATTATTTAAAACTTCCCCCGGCCGTTTCATTTAACGGGTATTCAACAAATCCAGAATTTCGGCAACTTCCATTTTTACTTCAGCCAGAATTTTTCGCAGCTTCAGGTTCGTGCTGTCGCTGGCAGATAAACTTTTTCCATCTTTTAATTTATCCTGAATAGCTTCCGTTGATAATTTTTCATCCTGCAGGTAAGATTTAATCCGAAATAGCAGGGTAATATCCTTGTCGGTATAAAAGCGATTGCCGGCCTTATTGCGGTTCGGCTTTAGTTGCGGGAATTCTTTTTCCCAATTTTTCAGGGTAGTGACAGTAAGTCCAACCATCGCAGCAGTTTGGCGAAGGGAATAGTAGAGTTTTTTGGACGGCTTTTGGATACTCATCGCATGGTCCGGGTTTCGATACGGGCTTTTCTTCTGAAATCCTGCGGCTAACTAACGATAATATTTTAATATACATTCACTTAGGGGCTATGATCAAGGAATAATTGGCGGCGAAAGAAATATTGAAACATCGGTGTCAGAATTGCCGGGCTGCTGAGGGTTGTTAATTTCCAGCGTTCCCAGGCAGGGGGCATGGGCAGCTGCAGCTTTCGCCGGAAGGCAGACAAACTTTCAAACTGGTAGACAGGAATCCGGGGCAGCTGCAGCAAATCAAGCGTTTCCGGGCGTTTACGCATTCCTTTGCAGCCAAATACAATCCCGGCTTCCTCAGCAAACTTGCGCACTTTCCCATTTTGCATCCCAAACGGATAGGCCAGACTGACGATTGGTTTTTCTGACAGCGAGGTTAATACTTGCCGGGACTGTAAAATTTCGGACTTCAGATGATATTCATCAATCCAGGAGAGTGCCCGGTGAGTCATGGTATGCGCCCCTAATTCCCACCCCATATTTGCAACCTCAACTAATTGTGCTTCGGACATATGGCGGAATTTGATGCCGGCAAAGTTGGCATCCCATTCATTCAGCTTGCCAATAAATTCACCAATCACGTAGACGACGCCCCGCTGCTGATACTGCTTCATGACAGGCAGTGCGTTTTCATATACCGACTCATACGCATCGTCAAAAGTTATCATTACTGGTTTTGCCGGGATTTCCCCGGCGAAGAGCAAATCCTGAAAGGTAATGGTCTGGTATCCCTCCTGTTGCAGATAGCGCATTTGTTCCTGAAATTGAGGCGGAGAAAGTGCATTAATCCCCACTTCCATACGCGGATCGATCTTATGATACATAAGTACCGGGGTGCGATTCAGAATTGATGCAATATCCGGAAACGGCCGTTTATTCCCCACCGTTCTCTCGTAAATTGAAAAATGGTAAGTCGGTTAAACCGGCGAGACGTTCATTGGCGATACGGCCTTCATAAATCAACAGCCCATTTCCCAGGTCAGGGTTTTTACTGAGAATTTTCTGAAATCCATCTTCACTAAAAGCGAGCAGATATGGCAACAGTACATTACTAAGTGCGTCGGAAGCGGTGCGCTGCACCAATCCGGCCAGGTTAGAAAGGCCGTAATACCATACATGCTCGAGATAATGCAATGGGGTTTCCGGGCGGGTAGGATTGCTCATATCGAACCCGCCGCCGTAATCGACATCCAAATCGACAACAACGCTTCCCGCAGGCATTTCACGGAACATTTCTCCCGACAGAGAATGGTTTGCATTGTTATCAATATCAATAACGGCGCTTAGCAGCAAATCGGTTTCCGGTAAAATGGCCCGGAGGTTTTTCTCAAATAAATTGGGCCCTTCTCCCCCATCGCTTTCGAATGGCAACAATCGGTTTACCGCTGCACCATTATTGGCCGCCCAGTTAGCCGCACTTTCCGCAGCTGTGCTATTGCCGATAATCGTTACCCGGGCAATTGCACTCCCCGGTGCATTTCCCAGCAATACGCCCAGCCCACCGGTATTTCCCAGCAAATAATTTGCACCTTGCTGGATGGCCAGTTGTCCTTCAATATGTAACATGGCATCCATCAGCGGACGCCCATTGCCTTCCAGGAGCATATCGTAGGTATACCAGCTGCAGCCCCGCCCGGCTAACGCCCGGGAATATTCCGGCTGATGAAAAATATTGGCAAATGAAAAGATGGTATGGTCCGGACTAATCAGGTCGACTTCAAAGAGTTTGGGATCGCGGATCTTCAGGATAAACTCTGCCTGGCCATACAACTTTTCCGGAGAAGGAGCGATGACGGCCCCGGCATCTTCATAAGCATTATCGCTATAGCCGCACTTTTCACCAGCGCGGGATTCGACATATACCTTATGTCCGTGTTTTGCAAGTTCTGCAACCAGAAACGGCACAGCACCGACCCGGTATTCCAAGTTCCGCATCTCCAGCGGAATTCCAAATATCATTTTTCCAATACCTCAATTAAGCGCACTTGTAAAACAGTAATATGATCAATCTAATTCTTCGCAACGAAAACTACTTTCAGGACATCCTTCGCATCAAACAATTCCCGGGCAATTTCCTGTATGGAGTCTGTTGTGGTCGCGTCAATTTTTTCAATGACATTGTCGATGGAAAAGAATTTCTGATGATACATCTCCATCACCGCCATCCGGTTCATGCGGGCAGCAGTGCTTTCCAGGCCAAGAACGATATTCCCCTTCAGTTGCGATTTTGCTTCCCGAAGCTCATCTTCGGATATTGGCTCACCGGTTAATGCCTTCAATTCATCATCAAGCAAATCCAGTGCGCGGGACATATTTTTTTTATCGGTGCCGAGGTAAATCCCGAACATTCCACTATCCAGGTAAAGCTCGTAATAGGAGTAAATCCCATAGGCAATGCCATGACTTTCCCGAATGTTCTGGAACAAGCGGGCGCCCATGCCGCCGCCTAATACGGTATTCAGTAATAAAAGATCAAAACGCCGCGGGTCGTTATAGGAAATTGCCGGCACGCCCAGGCATATATGGCTCTGCACAATCGGCCTTTCCAGGAAGAATTCCCCCCGCCCGAAGTCCTTCGGCTCCTCAAGAACCGCTGGCCGGGATACGGATGGGAAATGGAACTTTTTCTCCACCAGCGCCACAAGTTCCTGATGCGCCAGATTGCCGGCGGCAGCAATAACAATATTTTCTGCCCGATATTCTTCCCGAAAAAAACGCATTACATCAGCCATTTTCATACTGCCGACGGAAGCTTCCGTACCGAGAATGGAATAGCCAAGACTATGTTTCGGAAAGAGCTTATCCATGAATAACTCCTGAACCATTTCTTCCGGAGTGTCTTCCATGGAATAGATTTCATCCAGGATGACATTGCGCTCTTTCTCAAACTCCTTTTCCGGGAAGCCGCTACGGCAAAGCATATCGGAAAGCACATCGACTGCATGGGGGAGGTTTTCATCAAGAATTTCAATATGATAGCAAGTGTATTCCTTGGTGGTAAATGCGTTGATCATTCCCCCGAGGGATTCGATGGTACGCACGATGTCCCGCGCCGACCGTCTATCGGTATCCTTGAACATGAGATGTTCGAGAAAATGGCTGATGCCCATTTGCACTTCATCTTCGAACCGGGAGCCGGTCTTCACCCAAACGCCGATGGAAACAGAACGAACGTAGGAAATATATTCGGAGACGACCGTCAATCCGTTTTCCAGGGTAGTTTTTGTTGCGTTTTCCTGTATTGTCAATTGCTTGCTCGCTTCATTATTAACTGCTTTAATATGCTACTTTTAGTGATTCAAATTTTCGATCTGCGGTGCGTCAACATCTTCCGGCAAAGGCAAACCAAAAATTTTAGCGTAAAAATATAGTTCACAATCGAGTGCTTTCTTAATGTTTTCTGCTTTTCTAAACCCATGTCCCTCTTCCGGGAAGGTAATATAGGCAACCGGCAATTTCTTTTCCCGCAATGCATTTACCATATTTTCCGCCTGTGCCGGGGGGACGACCTTATCCTCCAGTCCCTGAAAGAAAATGATCGGGCTGGCCAGTTTATCCGTAGAATGGATCGGCGAGCGTGCTTTGTAAATATCCTTCCGCGCCGGATAGGGCGCCACCAGGCGGTCATTATAGCGGGATTCAAACTTGTGGGTATCAAGAGACAATGCTTCCAGGTCACTGATACCATAATAGCTGGCACCGGCCTTGAAGGTATCGAAAAAAGTTAAGGCTGCCAGCACGGTGAATCCGCCGGCGCTCCCGCCGGTAATCGCCAGTTGATCCGGGTTGACCATATTTTGATCCACAAGAAAACTGGCGCCGTTAATGCAATCTTCCACATCAGCGACTCCCCACTTGCCATCCAGTAAATTACGATATTCCCGCCCATAGCCGGTGCTGCCGCGATAATTGAGATCCAATACCGCAAAGCCGCGGCTGGTCCAATATTGAATTTTGAATCGGAAGGCGCTGCTGGTCGCGCCAGTGGGGCCGCCATGGCACATCACGATCAGCGGAGGACGGGTACCGGCCGGAGCGAGATAATTTTCATTCTGCGGATGGTAAAAGAATCCATAAGCTTCCTGGCCAGCGCCACTCATAAAGGAAATCGGTTTTGCAATTGAGATGAAGCCTTTTCCAATAGCAGTTTTGGCGGATTTCCGCAGGGTTTGCCAATTTTTTGTCTTGGGATCAAGCGTAATTACCCCTTCCGGAGCAAGAGCGGATGCACCGAAAAAAGCAGCGCTGTTTCCGGATGCTCTCACCTGGGAAATATCATTGAATGGCAGCTCAATGCTTTCCAAAGAACGGGTCTGCAGATCGATCGTCGCCAGCCGCCAGCTGCCGTTTTGGGTATAGGTACATAAGAGCGTATTGGCATCCAGAAGGGCATAAGTAGACATGCCGAAGACCCACTGCGGTAAACCAAACTCCGCCGCGAGGTCGCTAATCTGTTCGATTTCACCATCCCGCCAGCGATAGATTTGCCACCAGCCGTTTTCCTGATCGGAAACGAAGTAAAGAGCGCCATCTGCTCCCCATTGCGGCTGGAAGATGGAGATATCGCCTCCGCCGGCAATTTTTTCTGGTGAGACGGGCAGCCCGGCAGCATCAAGATCAGCCATCCACAGTTCCGTGGCATTCCAGGGCATATCAGGATGATGCCAGGCGATCCAGGCAAGCTTGTTGCCAGCGGCATTCAAAACGGGATTACTGTAAAAATCACTGCCGGATATCAGCGTCTCCGCCTTCCCGGAACCATTCATCTGCAAGGCAACGATTTGATCCTCCGGCTCCCGGTCATCCTCAAAATGAGTT
>JAUIFT010000091.1 GCA_030430345.1 Calditrichia bacterium
AGTGAGCATACGCTGTGCATTAATCTTCGGGAAACCCCATGACGATCGCATGACCTTTTCCGCGCAAGTGGTAACGCAATTGCAAGCCGGGCAGCCGGTGAACTTGTTTACGGATGAATATCGTACCCCTGTTCTGGTGAACGATCTGGCGTCCGCCATCTGGGAACTGGCCGAACTGGACTATTCCGGCCCTCTGAACATTGGTGGCGGCCAGCGATTGTCGCGCTACGAAATGGGCGAAATTGTCTGCCGTTATCTCAATCTCCCAACGAATTTGCTCCAGGCAAAATTGACGAGGGAAGTAACGTTGCCGGCAAAACGCCCGCGCGATTG
The DNA here is from genome assembly GCA_030430345.1 of Calditrichia bacterium. The sequence continues at coordinate 334 of JAUIFT010000091.1, forward strand.
CTCAATGAATATCTCCCGGGCAACACAATTATTGAAGACGCCGCTTCGATCTTACGAGTCCGGTATGGAAATAATAGTAAGCTCAATGTAAATAAAAAATTCAAAGTGAATTATGTTTGAAAAATTAATCGTATTGGAACTGGCCAGCGTTTTGGCGGGGCCGGCAGTGGGAATGTTCTTCGCAGAATTGGGCGCCACGGTGATTAAGGTGGAAAATCCAGCCGGCGGAGGGGATGTAACCCGCAGTTGGAAATTACCTGCGGAATCAAGCGAGAGCGATATCTCGGCTTATTTCTCCGCGGTAAATTGGGGAAAACGATCAATTGCGCTAAATGTGGCAGCGCCGGAAAATCGCCCCTTGTTGGAAAAATTGGTTCGCAAGGCCGATATCATTATTGTCAGCTATAAACCCGGCGATGCGGAGAATTTCCGGCTCGATTCCGAGACACTGCGCGCAATTAACCCGGAAATTATTTATGGCCATATCACCGGTTATGGCAAGGAAGATCCGCGGGTTGGGTATGATGCTATCTTGCAGGGCGCCTGCGGGTTTGTTTATATGAATGGTGAGCCGGTCGGGCCGCCAGTGAAAATGCCGGTGGCGCTAATCGATTTGCTCGCTGCCCATCAGTTAAAGGAGGGGCTGCTGGTTGCCCTCATTCAACGATTGCAAACCGGTGAGGGTGGGTATGTGCATACCTCCCTGGCTGCTTCCGGCATTGCCTCCCTGGCAAATCAGGCGACCAACTGGCTGGTGGCCGGTCATGTGCCGCAGCGGATGGGATCGGAGCATCCTAATATCGTCCCTTATGGCAGTATCTACCGAACGGCGGATGCGAAAGAGATTATGCTTGGTGTTGGAAGTGATGTTCAGTTTCACAAACTCTGCAATATCCTTGGATGCCCGTCAGTTGCAACAGATGAACAATACCAAACAAACCCGCAGCGGGTAAAGCATCGGGAAGCATTGAATGCAATTCTGGCTGAAAAAATCAAGACCGTTAAGCGGGACGACCTGATCGCGAAACTGGATGCGGAACGGATTCCCGCCGGTGGCATTCTGCCGATGCCGGAAGTCTTTCAACAAGCGGCTGGCAAAGAACAATTGCTACATTCGCCAAATATAACCGGCTTGCGAACGATCTCTTTTCGTTTGAACAATCTCCCTATGCCGGCAAATTTAACCCCGCCGCCAGCGTTGAATCAGGATGCTAATATGGTGCTAAATGATCTGCTGGATTAGATTCGCGGCCCGGTAAAATATTTCTACCAATTCATGAGGATAAGATGAAACTTTGGCGTTGGCTCTTGTTGCTTCTGGTGCGCTTACTTTTAGCCGGTATTTAGGCTATTCTACGTTAAACCGTTTTACAACCAGTGGCACCGTTAACCTGGCGGGCTTAAAAAAGGCTGTTACCGTTGTCCGGGACGAAAAAGGGATGCCATATCTGTATGAAGAGAATCTTGAAGATCTTTTCCGGGCCCAGGGCTATGTCATTGCGCAGGACCGCCGGTGCCAGATGCATCTGACCCGGATGGTTGTGCTAGGCGAATCTCCGAAATTGTCGGAGCGGATGCAGTTAATCTGGATACACGTATGCGCACATTGGGATTCCATCGCCAGGCGGGTGGACATCTGAAAATATTGAATGATGAAACGATAAATTATCTGCGGCAATATGTTGCCGGTATTAATGCTTTCATCAATGACGGGAAAGATTCTCATCCCCTGGAATTTACCCTGGGAGGCATTACGCCGGAGAACTGGGCATCGGTGGATGTCGTAGCGATTATGTATTACATGGGTAGGAGTTTGCTGCTGCCCTGGAGCCGATGCCTTTTGAGTTGCCCGGGATACCTTTGGCAACTATTCGCTCCTTTTAAATTTTTCAGGCTTTCCGGATAAAACAATTTTGTGAACTTCGCCGTAATCTGGGAAAAAGGACGCCGGTATGCGATTTCAAAAACATGATCCTCATCCATTTCTCCAATCCAGTATTGATAAGCTCTGGACCTTAAAATCTGATGATGCCGTCAGCCAGTTCAGCGCCAGAAGTTATCCGGATGGATGTGTTACAATCATCTTTAATTTTGGCGATCCGATAAGCCTGACAATTGATGATCAACCAATGCGCCAGTCGCCCGAAACGGCGTATCTTTATGGTAACGTCACCCGCTATTTTCAATTTGAGCTGCAAGGCACCATTGACCTGATTAGCATTAACTTTAAGCCCGGGAAAGTGTTTCCATTATTAAATATACCCTTAAATGAATTTACCAATCTCGGCTGGGATTGCCGGAATTTTTCCGCAGAAATCGGCGATGAGTTGTTCTCGAAACTGGGAGAGTTGTCTTCGGCTAATGCACGTATTCAGCTATTGGAGGATTGGTTGTTGGGGAAATATTCCAGTAAATTGCTCCATGATCCCGTAACGACTTTTGTCACCAAGCAAATATCGCTCACTCATGGTAATCTGAATATCGAATCCCTGGCGGATAAAAGTGGTATTTCGCTTCGTCAATTGGAGCGAAAGTTTCAGCAGCAAGTTGGTATTAGCCCGAAAAGTCTTGGCAATATTCTCCGCTTTCGCCGGATTCAGGATCTTTTGAAATCTCCCGGCAAACAAAGTCTGTTGCATATTGCCTACGATCATGGATATTTTGATCATGCGCATCTTACCCGCGATTTTAAAAAATTTGCCGGCGTCACTCCCAGCTATTTTTCCCAATACCTGCCATATTTTTAAATAAATGTCGTTTTTTTACAAAGCAATTTTTTGCGATTGAAATAGATTGAATGAGTGCCGGGAATTTTCCTGCACTATTGATGTCTGAAAAAATTGCAAGGAGTTTGCTTATGTCCAAAGAAAATACCGCGGTCCAACCCGCTGAACCTTCCACCTTTTCCAAACTGTGGCAGCGTCTGCCATTGATCCTTCGTGCATTAATTTCCGGTTTTCTGGTAAACAGTATCGGCGTGTTTAGCTGGATTGCTGTATTAATGTTTGTGCCAGGTTATTGGGGGATTTTCTTAATGCCTCTCTTATTATTCATATACTGGCAATATTTTAGCGGACGCTGGTGGCCGGGCAGGAGTGGGGCTTATCGCCGTGAGGTTTTGCGATCGCAAAAACTCAGTTCAGCGATGTGGGGATGGGGAATCGCCGGTGCACTGCTACTCGTTCTCGTTTTTCAATCCGCATTTGTGGTGACTTTTCGCTTTATTGAATTCCCGGCGGAAAGTTTTACCGCTGCTTATAATCTGGATAATCTGCCAACATCGCTGGTTTGGGTGGTTATTGTACTGGCTGCTTTAGTGGCCGGTATTTGCGAGGAAACCGGTTTCCGGGGATATATGCAGCAGCCGCTGGAAAAAGCCTACGGCCCATTTGGGTCAATCGCGACTGTATCAATTGTTTTTGTGTTGGTGCATTTGCATCAAGCCTGGGCGCCGCCGGTGCTGATTCATATCTTTGCTGTAAGCGTTATGGCTGGCGTGTTGGCATATGCCAGTGGTTCGTTATTGCCGGGGATTATTGCACACACAATTCTTGATATTTTCAACTTTTCCTATTGGTGGTCTGATGTTGCCGGTAGTTATCAACAGCGGCCAATATTCGAAACCGGTATTGATATCCATGTCATCCTCTGGAGCCTCGTTATGCTGGCTGGATTAGTTGCTTTTATTGTTGTGGCGAGAAAAATAAACCAGGTTCGTCTCCGGGAGGAAAAAGGAAGCGTCGATGAATAAAAATGGATGAAAATGTGATAATGAATTCTACCTGGCGCACAACTTTTGGTATTTGATCTTTGTATGTTGCCCTTTCATCCACCAACATCATATTAAGCGAGAGGGCTTCCTATGCTGGACAATTTTGTAAAATCCTACCCCAAACCGCTAAACGGGGCTGCATTTAATCATACCGCCATGGTACGGCATAACGGGACGGTTATTGCGTTCGCCGTCAACGATGATCGAAGAATCTTCTATTCTGTATTGGATCTAAATGATCAAAGCAGTAAAGGACCACTCGATGTCAATTATTGGCAGAATAATCCACAGACGTTAACCTTTCCCAACGAAATTGTCACGGTGGGGGAGGGGCTTTTTGATCCACTGCAAATGCCGGTTTACAAGAAGGGGAGTAGTGAACCGGAAGCGGCTGGCACGCGAGTGCGGGAGAATGAAAAAGATCAATTCCGCTCCACCACCGCCAGCCTCTCTGACAATACCGCCTTCCATGTGATGTCCGATAATAAGTTTGTTTACCTGTTCCGGCAATCCGTTGAAAATAGTGATGTTGACCTGGAAGCCGGCGTGTTGCTGGTTGATCGTTTTATCCTATCCGGAACAATGCTGCTCAACAAGCGGGAAGTGCGTTATCAGCGCAGCCGGAATAAATACCAGCCACAAAGCCGGAAAGACAGCCTTGGCGCGAAGGATATGGAGAAAAATCCGTTTTACGAGCCGACGCAAAAACTCTCCTTTATTCGCAACCTAGTCGATGGCCGGTTTACATCCCTGCTCTTACCAACACAAATTGCGAATCTGCAACGCTGGCAAATCTTTGCCCATAATGTTAAAACCGGTATGGTCGATTCGTTTAACATCGAACGTGCCGCCGATGGGTTGTTCAATCTGAAAGGCACCCAACCCTATACTTGCCCCGATCACCCGGAGGTTTACAGTTTAAAGGACGGCCCCTGCCCGGAACCGGCCAAAGCCGATGCCACACAAAATTGCCCTTATGCACTAATTCCGGTGCTAAGCAAGGAAGGGTATGCGGAGTGGGCGCTGGCCTTTGATGGTAGCGATGACAGTATTACCCTGGAAAAGCCGTTGGAGTTTGAGCATGCCAGCTACCAAACGATTGAGTTTTGGCTGCAGGCAGAAGATTTCTCTGCTCAGCAAACTCTGCTCTCGGTTGCGGACCAGGAGGCCGGCAGTATTTTTATCGACACCGATGGCACCCTCAAATATTTGTATCTGGATGAAAATGGCGCTACGCAACAATTTGGCAGCGTCACTGCCTTAAAGGCGGGATTTTGGCATCATGTTGTTTTGGTGCGGGATGAGGACGAGAATACCCTTAGTTGGTATATTGATGGTAAGCAAGCCAATGATCTCGCCGATATTGCCGGTGTTGCCAGCGCAAACAGCGGATTGACATTCGGCAGTGGCAACTGGGGATTCTTTAAAGGCAAGATTGACGAAATTCGTATTTGGCAACGCCCTCGCTATCAGGATGAACTACTCGCTGATATGCGCCACCGTTTGATTGGGCACGAGCCGGGATTGCTGGTATACTGGCGCTTCGACGAAAGCCGGGGAACGGTGCTTAACGATCAGACGGAAAATGCCTATCGCGGAATACTGAGTGGCGAGGTGGAATGGGTCGCCTCGGATGCACCGGTTGGGGACCATCCCGGGGTGCGCCGCACCAGCTTCCGTTTTGACGGGCGAACCGTCGTTTCCGGTATGAGTGCATTGCTCTATTATTATCAGCAGCAGAATAAAGGTGGATACGATGCCGAGGATAAGCCACTGAAAACCAATGCCCGGGTAATGCTTGCCGCGGCAACACATCCGGAAAGCGGGGGAGTGGAAGGCGTCAATCATATTGCTATTCTCGACTTTGGGCTTTCCCGGGGGGGAAAGCTTGGGCAGATACCGGACAATATCCTCTTGGAGAATATGGAAGTCTCTGAAGAAGATCGGCGCTCCTCCCGGGAAATTCAGGAGGAGATCACTTTCCTGGAAAGCCGGGAGCCCGAATTGATTCAGCTAATTAATGAGCTGAACGGAAACCTGGACATTCCGGCGGATAGCGATTTTATTGATGCCGCTTACAACTTTCCCGGAGATGAAAACGCTGCTGCTGCAATCGTTTTCAAAAAAGAAAACATTACCCTGAATTGGCGTGATGATGGCATAGAATATCTGGAAGATGAAAATACCCTTCCCCAAAAATTGGCAATGGCTAACTGGACATTCCAATATGAGGAGGAAGCGGTAAATGTCACTTTCACAAAAACGGTGAATGCTGCGACTGTTAGCAGCGTAGAAGTTGTTGATGATGCCACATTAACCCAGGAACAAATTGTTGGGACCGCGGAATGGCTGGCTGCCTGGTGCGGTTGGGAAAGCACTGCTGGCGAAAGCGAATCCGCTTTTGTTGTAAATGACAAATATTATTATTTCAAAGGCGAGCAGTATCGGGTGTTTGACCGGGCGACCCGGACTTTCAGTGAAGCAACCAACATTGCTGTCGGCGAATTTCCCGGTTTATGGACTGATGGCATTGATGCCGCATTTCTTGAAAATGATGGCCGCGTTTTTTTCCTGAAAGGCGCGCATTACAAAAGTTATGTTTGGGAAGATGAGGTCTATGTAACCCAGGGATTCGATACGCTGCATTCGATTTATCCCGGGGTGCCATTCCTGCTGGTGCATACCGAATACCAGGGTGACCCACCTGTTTTGGAGGACGTCGAAGAAGAATTGGGCGATTTACGCAGCCGCTTAGCCGCATTGCGGGTAGAGCTGGCGGCTGCCCAGCGCCGGGAGCTGGAAGAACTGGAAGTGGAAGTGGAAATGTTTATGATCCACACCGATCCTTTCGGACTCAGCACCATGGGAGGACTGCTCACCTTTGCCTGGACGGACAATACCCCGCAACTATTCGATAGTGCTAATGGTAAACTTGCCCTTTACTTTCAAGGGGCAAATGAACAGTTCTATGTCACCTATTACGATACGATGACTGGCACAGCTATCTTTTCCGTGCCCGGGGGAAATAATACGGAATTTTCCTTTCATCCGAGAATCGTTGGACCGGTTAAGGATACCGTCATTACCGTTGAAGGGGATGACGAAGATAATTGCCGGGTAACCCTGGAAAACCCGGCGGTTAATCTTAGTGAAGTATGGGATAAAGTGCCGCGGGAAGCCGCTGAATTTGCCGGTGTTTTAAATGGGCAGGGTGCGGCTCGTTTTCTCGGGCGTTTGGATGCCCCGTTGGCCGGCACGATCAGCCAGGTAAAGCTGGCAATCGATTCGCCAATCATTCTTAATCCGGGGCGTGTATTGCAACTGGGGGCTACATCCAGTGCTATCCGGGAAATCATTCCGCTGACGGCATTAGGTTTTGATGGCGTCGATGTGCGTTTAGACAGCTTAAGCTCACTGATTGGCGGGGCAATTGCCGTCGACTCTCCAGACGGCGGTGAGCCCGTTGCCGAACACTCTGAATTTAGACTCTACCCTGACCTAAAGACGGCTGGTCGAGGTATTGCCGTCAAAGTGACGCTGCCAGATGACAACAACCTCAGCGCATCTGCGCCAATCATGTATCGCGGGATTGAAATTGGTCAGGTGACCGACTTACAGCTGCGTGATGAGCGCAAAAATATCGTCGCTTCCGCTGCCATTCAACCAGCGTTTAGCGACATGCTG
>JAUIFT010000092.1 GCA_030430345.1 Calditrichia bacterium
CGAGGGCGATTTCGAGACCCTGGCCGAGGAAGTGGAACGCTTCCGCGCAGCCTACCCGGATGTGCCGCTGCCGGAGCACCTGGTGCCGTGAGCCTGACGCTCGTTGCGCCCATGCAGCACCAGCAGTGATAGAATTGAGGGAACGGAATACCAAATCGTAATGCCCATATCGGCAATCCAGGCTGCCAGTCGCGGAGGAAACAGCGAGAGCGTTTCCGGCACCAGGGCAATTGTCGCGCCGGCTTTTATTGCCACGTAAATATCATGAATGGAAAGATCAAAATGGAGTGGTGCATGGCTGGAAAGGCAGTCCTGACTGCTAGCGGAAAATGTCTGATAGCACCAATCGATGAAAGCCAGCGCATTTAAATGGGATATCATGACGCCCTTCGGAACGCCGGTGGAACCGGAGGTATACAGGATGTAGGCCAAATCGCCTGGCCGGGAATGATTCGCCGGCAGTGTAGCCGGCATGTTTTTGATGACCGTTTCCCAGGTATGCAACGTTAGGGAAATCGGCGCGATATCAAGCGGTGAATCATCCATAATGATAGCGTGCTTTAGTAAAGGTGCCTGCGCTGAAATTTCCGGCAGATTTGCTGCCTTCCGGGAAGAGGTGAGCAGGCAGTTGATCTGGCAATTTTCGATAATGTAGGCAGTTCGGGAGATGGGGGCATTGGCATCCAATGGCACATAAACAGCCCCGGCTTTCAGAATACCGAAGATACTGATAATTGCCGGTATCGATTTGTTGATATAGATGCCGATCCGGTCGCCATGGCGAATGCCGCAGGCCAATAGCTGGTTCGCGACCTGATTGCTTAAGCGCTCCAATTCCCCATAGCTAAGGCTTTCCGCCTGAAATCGTAATGCCGTATTCTGCGGAAATTTTTCGGCGCTGGCAGTCAATAGCTGAGGAAGTAACAATGTGTTTGCAGTTGCGGCCATTTTAGCCAGCCTGTTTTCCCGCGATGAGATTACCGATCGCTTCGATATTACTAAAGTTTTCGGGAATCAGCTCGTCATCATTGATTTCTATGGAGAGGTTGTCTTCCAGAAATCCGATTAATTTCATCATGCCCAGCGAATCCATTATCCCACTTTCGATCAGTGGGTCGCTATCGCTGAGGTTGGCATGACGCGCATCCTGAACCAGTTCATTAATGATAAAATTTCTTATTTGCGCTTTCGCTTCCATTTTTCCTCCACCGCATGTTGCTTCATTAATTCCATGGGAAATCTTAAAAACATCTACTACTTTTAAATCTTTAATATCTTCGTTTTAGTCAGGCATTCGTTTTTCTCTAAACCTGCGGACTTCCCTGTTGACAAATATTATCTATATCATCCAAATCCCGAAACTTTCTGTTTTGAATCATTGCTAAACTGGCCTGGGTAGATGCCTGCTCCGCGAGAATGAAGCGGGTTGCAACAGGGGTCTTTTCCGGATGAAGATGTGCTTCCGCCAGAAGAAGATATCCGAGATAGAGAGCTGCATAAATGTCTACCAACGGCCGGGTACCTGCATCCCGCTCCGCGGAAGTTATTTCCCCGTTTAAGCGGTCCCGGGCTTGTAAAAAAAACTGCCGCATCTCTTGCAGATGGCCCGCCAAATGCTGCAAATTTTTTGGCCAGTCGGTTGCTGCTTGTTCCGCGAAAAAATCTGCCATGATGTCGGCAAAAACGCTTTTGGCGGCAGCGAGCACCTGCACCTCGGTAGTGCCCTCGTATATGGTCGTGATGCGCACATCCCGATAATAACGTTCGACCGGTAAATCACGCATATATCCCATGCCGCCATGGATTTGCAGCGCATCATAGCAAATTTTATTTGCCGCTTCCGTAATGCGGTATTTTACCATCGGAGAAAGCATCTCGATGCGTTTTGCGGCGCGATCAAATTTCGCTTTTTCTGCCTGATAGGGTAAACCGGCCGCCTTTAACTTTTGAATGCGTTTTTCCAGTCCGTTTCGTAAATCGAGCAATTGGGTCGCATGGTATAAGAATGTACGACCGCTTTCTAATGCGACCCGCATATCGATAAGCATATCGGCGACCGGCGCCATGGTGTATATCTTTTTCCCAAATTGTTCACGCTTGCGGGCATATTTCAAGCTTTCCTGATAAGCGGCCTCAGCGATCCCCAGCGCTTGTGCAGCGACGCTAAACCGGGCATGATTCAAGGTCGAGAGAACGTATATCAAACCGAAGCGGCGTTTCCCGATTAAGTTCGCCGGCGCATCATCAAAATATATTTCGCAGGTGGGAGAGCCATTCAAGCCTAATTTGTTTTCAATCCGGGTTACTTTAACGTTTTCACTTTTTCGGCAGAGAAAAAGACTGAGCCCAAACATATCGGTCGTATTTTCCTCAGAACGGGCTAATACCAGCAGCAGGTCTCCGCCGCCATTGGAGATGAAATGTTTACTGCCCTGTAGCCGCCATTGCCCGTCAATATCCTGCCAGGCTTTTAATTGAATGGCCTGTAGATCGGAACCGGCGCCGGGTTCGCTAAGCACCATGGCGCCGCTTAATTCTCCACGGGCATATGCCGGGAGCACTGCCTTCGCAAGGGAATCCTGCGCGAGTTTGGCGATTGTTTCACCCACATCCTGGTAACCGAATAAGGTCATTAGAGAAGCATCAGCACGGGAAACCATCTCAATCATCATCATGTAAATCGTCGCCGGAAAATTGCTGCCGCCATATTTACGGGGAAGCATAACTCCCATCAAACCCGCTGCTGCCAGTTGCTGCAAATTTTCCAATGTTTCCGGGGGCATTATCACTTTGCCGTTCTGATAAGACGCGCCCCGGGCATCCACAGCCGCTGCGCGTGGGGCGATAAAGTTGCCACAGATATCTCCGGTAAGGGAGAGCGCCGCTTCGTAAAGAGATATTGCCGAATCATCATCTGCCGGTGCTTCCGGAAAAGCTTTCACTTGCCGGAAGTCGTCTTCCAGCATTGCAATCACCTCTGTGAGGTTCAACCGTTTGAATAGATTGCTTAAATCCGGATTATCGAAAAAGAAATTGGGCATATATGATTTACTTGATAAATAGTTTGAAAGACCTTTATGATCACTATGGTTTACGGCAAAATAACAATAAAAAGGATTACCAATAGGTTTCCGATGGCTTGCTAAGATCTGCCCCAAACGCCGCCTTGCCCATGTAAAGTAAACATTGATCGCTGGTTGCCGGCATTAGTCCGCCGCATCGGGCATCACGGTAATAGCGTTCCAGAGGAAATTGTTTATGAATAGTGCTGCCCCCGCAAAGCCGGATGGCTTCCGAGGTTAGTGAAGGGCCCAATTCGCTCACTAAATATTTCGCGTGGTGAATCGCCGTGTTGGCTTCCGGGGAACCGGGCTGTTCAGCTACCAGGCGGGCGGCATTATAAGCGATTGTCCGGGCAGATGCCAGAGCGGCATACAGCTCTCCCACTTTGTGTTGAATCCGCTCATTTTCTGCGACAGAAATGTCGCCGCCGGGCATTTTTTTCTTACGCAAATAATCGACCATAAATTGAAACGCTGCGCTGCAAATGCCGAGATAGACGCCGTTGTAACCGCCGACCAGCCAGTGGGGCTCCCGGGCGATTTTGTATAATGCCATTCCTTCGCTGCCGAGAAAAAGCTGTTCGGTGGGAATAAAACAATCTTCCAGATAAACCGTGTGGGTGGATGTGCCTCGCATACCAAGTACATCCCAGGTATATTCGATGCGGATGCCGGGGTTTTCTTTCTCCACAATCAGAAAAGAGATTGCGGGAACATCGTTGTCGCTCTGCTCACTTCGGGCTGCAACCACATAATAGTCGGCATGTCCGGCCATCGATACCCAATTTTTTACGCCATTGATAAGAAATCCCCCGTCGACACGGCGATACATCGTTTTTAGCTTGCTAAAATGCGCGCCAACGCCCGGTTCTGAAGAAGCGGAGGCAAAAAGTTTTTTATGATTGATCGCCTGATCAAACACCCAATTGCGGAATTTAACCATCGCCCTTCCCCGGCTGCCGCCAATATCGTCCAGCTGTAATTCTGCCAGGCTGCCAACAGCGATGTTATGCATGTTATATGTCAATCCGGTGGAAGCATCGCCCATGGAGATTTGTTCCAGGGCCTTCGTGTAGGTTAAAAAATCTGCGCCCATGCCTCCGGATGCTTTCGGAATCATAATACCGAGAAAACCGCTTGCTTTTAAATCTTCAAAATTCTCGATAGGAAACGTACCCTCCCGATCATACCTGGCAGCCCTTTCTGCAAATCTTTTTCCGAGCTCGCAGCTCTCAGCAATGATTTTATCTTTTTCGTTGATTGTCAATGGCGGATCAACGGTGATGTTACTCATAATTACCTCCGGGTATACTGCTAAATATAACTCAAATATATGGCGGGAAGGGGAGAAGTGTTAGTCGCTTGTCTAATATGTAAATAGGCAAATGGGCAAACCTGAATCTGTTAAATATCAATTGCTGAAATGCTTTCGTTTCAGGGGATAATTTTACCCGGCGTGGCGATATAATAATGCGCCAAGCACTTTGAGGAGCGCTACCGGCATTTTTGCAAAGAAGCGGTTGTGAACACCGGGATGATTATAATAATTTTCCTGGTTCTTTTTTTCGCCAAGTAAGTCTATTCGAAAATAAGGGATTTTCTGCTCTGTAACGCCCCAGCCGTTTTTGAATTGGCGTAACCCCTTGTTTTCAATGTCAGTTCTGCCAAAACAAAATGTCTTGAATCCTTTTTCGTTGTAATGCTTAATTGCCTCCCAGATCATCAGGTTGTTTGGCCGGTACTGCTGATAACGGATATCATATGCGGCATATTTGATAATGATTTCCCGGGCATGTTCAAATGTCACGGATGCGGCAATATTCTTATTGTTATGGGAAACGATAAAGATACTGCCTAATCCTTTTTCAACGATATTCTTTTGAACATTCTTAAAGAAAGCGTGCGGTTGTGGGGGCAGACCATGTCTTTTTCTGGTCAGGCAGTTCAAACGATAAAATTCGTCCATGGCCCTGGCAGAATTCTCAATCTGGACTGTCAATCCGGATTTGCGGGCTTTTTTTATATTCGTCCGGGTGCTGTGCCGGCAGCGGGAAAAAAGTGTTGTTAGCTCATCCGCAATTGCAATCTGGTGACGGTAGAAATAAGCAGTGGCGGGTTTTGTTTGCGAATGACAATTCCCCCGGAATTCTATCCATTTCCAGGATTGCTGCCGCCCATAATCGATGATTTGTGGCAGCAGATCTTCCACGGATAACGCTTTGGAAAGCAGCGGCTGGCAATAATCGGAAAATGGCAAAGAAACACCACGATTTCCGGTTAATATACTGCGTACCTCCATCAGGGGGATTAATGCCGCCAATGCATCCTTTTCCCGGATCGCGAAATAAAGTGGGGTGTAGCGGTAAGTCTCTGATATGACTTTCGCCCATTCCGCGGTATGGAAGAATGTACTCTCCGGAAATTGACTGATCCAGGAATTCCATTCCGGAAAATTCAGTGGATTGATAATTTGTGGCTGCTTGTTAATCATAGATGTCCGGGAAGGGACGGGATAGCTGCTTCCTGCAATTGTGGCCAAATTGTAAATCCTTAGGACTGTAAAAAAGGCGTCAGTTGATTTGGTAGATTGATCTTCTGCCGGTTGAACACCGCTCCGAGGATATTTACACCGGCGTGCTCCAGGCGCTTCCTTGCCTTTATTATTTTTCGCTGAGTGACTCCCGTCAGACCAACGGTCAGAATAATGTCATCGCAGATTGGTGCAATATCGGCATTCGCGCCGCTATTTAAAACCGGTGGCAAATCGATGAGAATATAGTCGTAATCGGAACGAAGAGAAGATAGTTGATCCGTTAAATATTCCTGACGAATCACTTTTTTCTTTATAACGCTCTTTTCACCGGCAGTAATGACATCGGGAATTTTATCAGGAAAGCTGTGCAAAACGGAGTGAATCTTTTGTTCGCCACAGGCAGAATTCACAAAACCCGACTGGTTGTTCAGCGCAAAGAACCGGTGTAAACGGGGAGATTGTGTATTGGCATCAATCAGTAATACCTTTTCCCCTGATTGGCTGGCCAGTAATGATAGTAACAAACACAAACTGCTGTTTCCCTGCCCGGGAAGCACAGCCGACAGTCCGGTCAGTCTGCCGGGTTTACTGATGGCCTCCAGCAAGTTTTGGCAGTCTGTTAAAATTGCCGGCGGGATATTCATTTTTTGGAAAACATTATTGACCGGTTGGTTTTCCTGCGGGGGATTATTTTTGCCTTCAACCGCAGTTGCCCAGGGAATAAACCCGGGAGCCAGCTTGCCTTCTTTTTCTGCTTTTACCAACACTTTTTGAAAAAATTTCATCGCTTCTCTATTCCGCTGAAATTATTTCCCGAGCAGGCCAAACCATACCGCTATCTGCAGTGCCAGCATAAAAGCAGTGGTAACGACCGCCAGCAATCCCAGCAATAACGCTAAAATGTAAGGGAGAGAGGGCTTTCTCAGAATATAAACATTTTTGTGTTGCAGAAACGAGCGAAAAGCCTGATTGACTTCTTCCCGGATCATGTTGTTAATTGTGTTAATGCCAGCGGGGGAGAGGGAAGTATGGTCCGCTGCCGAATTATCTTCTTCTATATCATGCAAGCGTTCCGGTTCGGCAGTGAGTTCCGGAGTATCCGCAACCACATCGACATCTTCAGTGGCAAATTGCGCTAGCTCCTGGGAGTATCCCCAAATAAGCAAATTATCGCAGAGGATATTAATACTTCTGGGAACACCACCGGTTAATTCCCTGATGCGCTTTAATGCGCCATTTGAAAAAGCAGTCCCCAGTTTATCGTTGCCGGCTATTGATAGGCGATGGGTAATATAATTCGCGACTTCCGGTGCATTGAGTACCGTTAATTCATATTTCAGCGCGACACGCTGCCGTAATTGACGTAAATCTTTTGCCGCTAAGTGATCATTTAATTCTGGCTGGCCGACCAGCAAGACCTGAACATATTTTGATTTCTCAGACTGTAAATTGGTTAGCAAGCGAATAATTTCCAGATTATCACGGGAAAGGTTCTGTGCTTCATCGACAATGAGTACGGATTTTTTGCCAGCCTCATATTGCGCCTGAAAATGGGTCTGCAGCTTGAAAATCAGTTCTGCCATGGTTTGGTTGCCAAAATTCAGACCGAATTCCTTGCAAATGGATTGAATCAATCCCTTCGGGCGCAAGGCCGTGTAATGAATATTGACGGCATGATAATTTTTGGGAAGTGTCGATAATAATGCGTTGATGAGCAGCGTTTTTCCGGTACCAACTTCCCCGATCAGCACCATAAAACCGCTTTCCTGCGTAATGGCATATATCATTCGGGAAAGCCCTTCTTTATGGCTATCGGTATAATAAAGGTACTTGGGATTCGGGGCTAAAGTGAAAGGCTGTTCAGCTAATTGAAAATGATCTAGATACATCGTTCCCTGGCTATCAATGGCAAGTTAATCAGGCCATTTTTCGAGTTTACAGACGATGATAAAACGGATCAGGAATTATGTTCTCCGACAGAGCCCAATACATTGATGCCGCTCTCGGCAAGATCATCCGGGCCGCGTACCGGGCGGTCAAAAATATCCAGTAAAAAGGCGAGCATAATGCCGCCGATCAAGCCAAATAATGCGGCCAAAGCAACATTCATCCGCTTATTCGGCTTTACCGGATTCAGTGAAGAAATGGCCGGGCTAATGACTTTGATCTTGACGTCTTCCTGC
>JAUIFT010000093.1 GCA_030430345.1 Calditrichia bacterium
CTTTCCGGATATCAGCAACCGCATAATAGCCGCCCGCTGGCCGGGGAAAATAAAGACCATAAAGCGGATCTACCGCCATTCTGTCCCCATTTTCGATAACCGCCTCGACAACTGCATGGCGGGGAATGTCCTGGGCATCATACAAGGCGATTTTGCTGGCAGAAATACCTTTCAGGCGCAGCATGGTGATTAGCAGACGGGATTTGTCCGAACAATCCCCACCACTTTCTGCTACCTGCACCGGGGTTGCCCGCAATACACTCAGCGGAGGGGCAAGCAGATAGCCGGGATTGCGCTTGGTGCGTATTTCCTGCCGGATAGATTCCGCCAATGCGATGACCGTTTCGCTGGGCAGCGCATCATTTGTTATTTTCTGGGTGGCCAGAGTATCGAGAAAGGCGTTATCGTTGTTATACTGAAGTATTAAAGCCAGGGCACCAATACTTAAGATGATTAACGAAAACACCCGAATTCTTTGAAATATTTTCATTCGTTCACTTTCTTGAAAAGCTGAAAAAATCAGCCATTCTTTACTTGCTTTTCAGTTAATGTATTTGAGCGAGGTATGCAACAAATTTTCTCATGGAAAGTGAATTTGGAATGAATATAGGGTTACAGAATGATGAAATTTATAAGACCAGGAAGCAATCTAAGTTGTTTTAAATTAATGCATTAAAAAAGGGATTGCCGCTAAACGGCAATCCCTTTTTAGTAAATTCTAAATTAGTGCGCTTTTTATTTTCCCAGGTAGGATTGATACCAGATCTGGAACGTGATCAAAGCGAGGAGGTTGTCGGTATAATCTTCCTTCATCTGGAAGTGATCTTCCATTGCTTTACTGACCGTTTTCGGATCGAATACCCCCTGGTTGCGCAGATAACTTTCACTGAGCAGGTCGTGGGCCATATCTTTCAGTTCGTTGCGGATCCAAACACCGACCGGGGCACCGAAGCCTTTCTTCTTTTGCTGAAAGACGTAGTCCGGGAAGCGATTCTCAAAGGCTTTCTTCTGGATATGGCGCAGTTTGAATCCCTTGATCTTCATATCCGAGGGCACCCGGGCGGCAAACTCGACCATATTGTGATCGAGAAACGGCACTCGCCCTTCCAGGGAAACCTGCATGGTCATTTTGTCGGTGAGCATCAGGAGCTGCTCCGGTAGGGAGGTTTTCAGATCATAATACATGATTTTGTCCAGTAAATCATCGGAGTCGCATTCGTCAAAATACTTTTCGTAGAAATTGGGAATTTCCTGATCGTGCAGGGCGAGCTGCTCGCGGAAGTCATCCTTAAAAACCGAAGTGTAGGTGCCATACTGCTGGGAGAATTCCATATCGGCCGTGTTGAAATAAGCTTTCCCAAGGCGGAAGTAATTTAGCATGGTGCTGTTGCGATCGACCGGAACGCTGTTCAGCACTTTCTTCACCACGTTGCGGCGGAACCAAACCGGCATCACCTTGACGTATTTGTTCATCTGCACGTTGAGGTAGCGGCGATATCCACCGAACAACTCGTCGCCGCCCACGCCGGAGAGAATAACTGTCACGGTTTCCCGGGCCAGTTGGGAAACGAGATAAGTGACCAGGAAGGACGAATCCGCCAAAGGTTCATCCAGCCCGGCGATCAACTTCGGGAAGAGAGTGGCAACATCCGGTTTTACCAGGATTTCATGATGATTGGTTTTATAATCAGTCGCAAATCGTTTTGCTGCTTCCAGTTCGTTGTAGGCGTCGAAACCTTGCCCAAAGCCAATGCAATAGGTATCGGTGCTTTTCGTGCCCAGCTCGTTCATCAGGTGAACGATGCCGCTGGAATCCATACCACCGCTCAGGAAAGCGCCCAGCGGCACGTCGGATACCAGGCGGTATTTAACCGCTTCCTTCAGCTGTTGGTAGAGCTGTTCGGCAACTTCATCTTCGCTGCCGGTCAGCTTATTTTGATAGGATACATCCCAGTAGCGGGTAATTTGCATATCCCGCCCTTTCAGGCGAACGAAATGAGCGGGAGGGATTTTCTTAATATTTTTAAAAACAGTATATGGCGCCGGGGTAAAACCATACTTCAGGAAAGCGGCCACGCCCTCCATATCCAGCTCTGCCTGAATAAAAGGAAGCGCGAGGATGGACTTGATTTCCGACGCAAAAACGACCTTTTCATCATCCCGATAGTAATACAGCGGTTTGATGCCGATTCTGTCCCGGGCGAGCACCAGCTGTTTTTCATCTTCGTCCCAGATTGCCAGTCCAAACATGCCATTGAGATGCTGGAAACTGTCCAGGCCGTATTCATCATAGAGATGCAGGACCACTTCCGTGTCGCTTTTTGTATAAAATTTGTGACCCTTTTTTTCCAGCGCCGGGCGATGATCGACATAGTTATATACTTCACCGTTAAAAACGATCACCTTCCTTTTATTCGGAGTGAAAATCGGTTGGTGGCCCCCGCCAAGGTCGATAATGCTTAAACGGCGCATGCCGATGGCGACATTATCCTGGGTAAAAAATCCTTCGTCATCCGGGCCGCGATGCGCCATGCTATCCGCCATTACTTTCAGGTCGGATGCCTGCGCTTTCTTTTCCCGGTCAAAGTAATAAAGTCCTACAATACCACACATTTATGTTTGTCTCCGTGTGAAAAAATTTGAATCTTAATCGTCTTAAGTTAGATACCTAATTATACTTGGAAATGATCAATGTAAAATGTCCAATTTCCAATGTCGAAGTAAGTTCCTTCCAACTTTTATATTGGAAATTGAAAATTGACCATTGGACATTTCTTACTGCGTTTCCCGGACATGATTCCAAACCGAATGACGCACACCGCGGGTTTCATCCCAGATGCCCAGCAGGGCGGCGTAATTGACCAGAAAAAAGTAATAGGGCAGATAGATCAATTTCGGAATGGGTTTGTTCTTGCCATCGAGCGCCGAGCCGTACAGCGCCACCAGTACGGAGAGAATCATGCCTCCCAATGTGATTGCGTAAAATATGTTCGGCGTAAAGATTACCACCAGCAAGTTGGCGATAAACATGGCAATCAGAATGACCATGCTGAACCAGCGGATCACTTTATGGGAAAAGAGCTCGAACAGGAAACGGAACTGGCGAAAGGGATTGAACCAACTGATGTAGCGCTTTACCGCGCGCCAGCTGCGATTAACAATCCGCCGTTTCCGCCGGAATTCTTTCCCGAATTCTTCCGCTGCATCTTCGTAGCATATCGCCTGCGGATTAAAAATACCGCGATAGCCTTTGGATACGATCTGCAGCGGATTGACAAAATCATTAATGTCATCATCTTTCAAGGTCCAGAACAACTCCCGGCGAATGGCGTAGATAGCGCCATCGCCACCGACTACGGAGTAAAAACGGGATTCCATTTCCTTTAAGAAAAGTTCGAAGCGCCAGTATAAACCTTCGCTTTCGGTTGCTTCATTGTCGCCGGCATCATTGTAAAGCGCGGCGCCCATAACGTAACCGATTTTCGGGTTGGCAAAATATTTGACCAGCTCATAGATGGCATCGCTTTTATACATGGCATTCGCGTCGGAAAAGACAATCGCTTCCCCTTTTGCTTCCGCGACACCGAGATTGAGTCCTGCGGACTTGCCCTTGCGTTCATTCTGGCGCACCAGTTTGATGCGTGGCTCTTTCTTCGACCAGTTCTTAACGATGTCATCAGTGCCATCATCACTGGCATCGGAGATAACGATGATCTCCAGCTTCTCTGCCGGATATTCCAGTTCCAGGGTGTTGCGGATTTTTTCATCCAGCACCGCTGCTTCGTTAAATGCAGAGATGATGAAGGTTACCGAGGGCCAATTCCCGTTGGTTTCCGCCAACTTTTTATTTGCCCCGAATAATTTCGAGAGAATGTTGAGGACAAACGGGTAAATCAAGTAAGGGTAGATCAGCAAAAAAAGGCTGATCCAGAAAATGTAAATCAGTATTTCCACGTAAACCGTTCCGCTCTGTTATCTTAAAATAAAAATCATTACTCATATTTGCGTATCTGGAAAATAGGCAGCATATGTCATTGCGAGGAGTACCGCGGCGAAGCAATCTCCCGCTTGCAAATATGGGGATTGCTTCACTGGCAAAAAACGCCAGCTCGCAATGACAGAATAGAACTCTTTTGATACTGCGAAACATCTCTTGTTATCAAGACACGTATATTATCTGTTTAATCTCGTTCCCATCCCGCATACCCGGAATGGGAACGATGTAAAAAGAATTCTCTTACCAGCAAAGGCCGTCGTAGTCGATGCTGATGTCGTTTGTTTCTTTAAGAATCCGCACGAAGTCTATGACCGTTTTGTCGCCGGAGAGCTTTTTCAGCTTTTCACCGAATTCCTTGCTGTGATTACCAATAATCAGCACATCGGAATGTTCGATCACGTCATCAATGTTTTCCATCATCAAATTGGAGATGTGCGGAATGCGATCATTGATATACTCTTTATTGGCGCCAAAGAGCTTCGCCAGATGAACATTGCGATCATAGATACGCAGATCGTATCCTTTACCGATCAGGGTCTCTACGACATCGACCATCGGACTTTCGCGCAGGTCGTCGGTGTTGCCCTTAAAGCTGAGACCAAGAACGCCAACTTTCTTTTTGCCAAGATTCAGGACCATGTCAATAGAGCGCTCTACATGAATGCTGTTACTGGGCATCAGAGAGTTTAAGAGGGGCAGATTAAGATCGCGCTCCTTGGCACGGTAGGTAATCGCCCGCACGTCCTTCGGTAAACAGGAACCACCGAAAGCGAAGCCGGGTTTCAGGTAGTAGGGGGAAAGATTCAGCTTATCATCCATGCAGAAAATTTCCATCAGTTTGTGGCTGTCTACACCTTCCGCCTTACAAACGGTGCCGATCTCGTTACCGAATGCGACTTTCACCGCGTGAAAAACGTTATTGGCATACTTTACCAGCTCGGCAACTTTAACATCCGTGCGTACCAGCGGTGCATCAATATTTTTGTAGATTTCCGCCAGGTAATCACCGCTCTTTTCGTCCATTTCCCCGATAATAGTATAGGGGGGCGCATAGAAGTCTTTTAAAGCGCTGCCTTCCCGTAGAAACTCCGGATTGGAGCAAGCACCAAAATCTTCTCCGGGTACTTTACCGGAACGCTCGGCAATAATCGCCCGGCACTTTTCGTGCGTTCCCGGCAGCACCGTGCTGCGGATAATCGCATCACCAATTTGCTCAGCAACCCGATAAACATAATCGAGCAGTACCCGACCGCTTTTTTCGCTGGGAGTACCAACCGCCACCAGGGAGATATCCGCGTTTTTCACAGCTTCGCCGAAATCAGTCGTCGCCCGCAGGCTGCCGTTGCTGACCGCTTCCTGAATGGCTTCATCCAGCCCCGGCTCTACAATCGGGCTTTTTCCCTCGTTGATAATGTTTACTTTGTCTTCGTTGACGTCAACTCCGATGACCTGGTGTCCTTCGCGCGCAAAACATGCTGCTGATATACATCCCACGTATCCGAGTCCAAATACAGCTATTCTCACCGTTTAGCCTCCGTAATTTTGTTGTGTTAAATAATTCTGCACGTTAGATACAGCCTGGTCCAGTTTTTCTTTTATTTGATCCGATTCCAAAAAAATCGTATTGGGACAAAGCTCTTTCAGGTGCCGATAATTCTCCAGATTCACATTAATATATTTTTTGTCATACATCGGTCTGGCTTTCATTATCGTGTCAAAATCCGAATAGAGGATAAAAGGAATATCCGGTTTCGGGAGCAGCCTCAGAAAAAGGCGGTAAATAAACCACTGTTTCCGTTCATTTACCCGATAATGAACCAGGTGATCGTATATGTAGCGATCGGCAATGACGATGTCTTTTCCGTATCGCATTCTAATAAGAAAATAGAATAAATAGGCTTTCCACAGGTAGTAAAACATGAAAAGGGTGAAGGAAAAATTCGATTTTAAGCGGAAGTTCTCAAAACGCAGAATCAAGTTTTCCTGTGGCGGCGCCGCAACCTTGTTCTTAAAAGTAAATTTCGTAATCTGACGTTTCTTTTCAAAGAAAGATTTTAAAGTGATGTAGCGAAAGCGCAGGTAATACACCGGCAATCCTTGCTGAAAGAGACTGCTGGATACATATCTGGCGCAGGCTGACTTTCCCGTGCCGACCAGCCCGGAAAATGTAATTACAACTGCCATTATTTATTGCTCGCTGCCTTTTGACATAATTCCAGGAATACTTCCGCCACTTTTTCCCAGCGGAAATTTTCATAAACATACTGCCGGGCGGTGGCGCCCATCTTTTTCCGCAGGCGATCGTCCCGCAGTAATGTCAGCACATGCTCGGCGAAGGTCGCTTCATCGTCGGCAAACATGATTTGCTCATTGTGCTTGAGCGGTAAACCTTCCGCCCCGATGCTGGTAGAGACCATCGCCTTCCCCATGGATAATGCCTCATATATCTTCATACGAGTGCCGCCGCCAATGCGTATCGGCACGATAAATACCGCGCTTTCTTCCATGTAGGGGCGGGTATCTTCGACCCAACCGGTGATTTCAATATCTTTCCGGCTTTCCGTCAGCTTTTGCAATGCCGGGGTGGGTCTGCGACCGACGATGACCAGATTGGTATTCGGCGCATCCTTTTTAATCAGCGGAAAAATCTTTTCGATGAAATAAATCATTGCGTCTTCGTTGGGGAGCCAGTCCATGGAGCCGGTGAAGACCAACTGCTGTTTTTCCCGGGCATCTTCCTTATAATAGAAATAATCCGTGTCGACACCGGTGGGAATACCATACACTTCATCGGCATGGAACATCTCTTCGATGCGTTCCTTATCTTTTTCAGACACCGCGATGGTGAGGTCGAAGTTACGGCACATTTCCCCTTCATGACGCATCATACGCTTGTGCTGTAGTCCCCAGAAAACTTTCGATACCGGATCTTTGGAGTTGCTGAGATGCCGTTCGGTAATAGTTGATTCAACATTATGCTGGAAGAGCAGCTGGGGAATATTCTTCACATTACGAAAGTTCAGCGTGGATTGCAGAAAGTCGCAAATCGCCAGATCATATTTCTCCGCGGCCAGTTCTTTCAGGACCGCCTGCTCCAGCTCGCCGGAGTAATCGTTTAGCACCGAAATTGGATAGCGGGAAAAAGACTGTGCTGCTATCTTCATATAAAACTTCAGGTTGTAGCGTTCCATCTCTTTCCAGGGCACCGGGATGAATTTGTCGCAGAGACGATGCACTTCGCCGAGATATTTATCATCCTTGGGAGATTCTACGTTACTGATGATTGTAATCGATGCTTTTTTGCTCAATTGCTCGAGAATTTTCCCGGTGCGAATTTTTCCGCCGGTATCCATCGGGAAAAGAAAGCGTTGGGAGAGAAAGAGAATTTTCATCTTACTCTCGCCGTTTCCGGAGAGGTCCATATTTTCTAGAGCATCAATGCCGACCACAGCCGTGGCAGAATTTTTCATATTATCCATAATTTATACCTCAACCAGCACCGACACCTCTTCGGCAACGGTATCCATAATGTCCGGTTTAACAATGGCGGCTTTTACCGCCGGTAGATTTTCAATAGTTTCCCGTAGCACCCGCACCATGTCCGGAATGCTTTCGTGATCATAGGTAATTACGCTGGGCGGGCGGCGATTATTCTCGCTGGCAACTACCGGCACGCCAAGGGCTAAAGCTTCAAGAACGGATGAACTGACGCCATCGCGCACCGGGGTTCGCAAGCAAAAATCGGACGTGGTGATTAAAGTCAGGAAACTGTCATGATCCT
>JAUIFT010000094.1 GCA_030430345.1 Calditrichia bacterium
AGCTTTGCGATTATGTTTATCCCTATGGGATTAGCCAGGCAGTATTTACCCGTACCGGCATTCCAGCCCTTGCACAAAAGCGGCGGACCTGCTAACCGATTGGGAAGGATGAATTAAAGGATATGGATAAGAATAGAATCATGAAATATGGAATCAAAACAATTGTCGCTTGCCTTTTTATCGCCCTGCAGCCAATGGCAGCGCAAAGTGAAGCAGTGGGATATACGACCTATTACTTCACGGATAGCGGCGGGAATAGTGTAACGACGACATCTTTGAACCTGGCGAAGAAGTTGCTGGAAAGAACCGCACTGTTGCTGGACCTGGAATTGGACAATGTTTACGTGCCGCCGGTATCCGCAGTGACCGGTGCTACCCGGCCGAACCGCCAGAGTAGTGAACCATTCGAGAAAAGCCGCACCCAGGCAATTCTTGGCATCGAACAAGGCCTCGATGCTACCAGCACGATGGCAGTCAATCTCTATCACAGTCAGGAAATTGACTATGTCTCCAATTCCGTCATCGGCACCTATTCGAAAGAGATGTTCCAGCGAAATACGACCCTGAGTGTACGCGGTCAGCTGATCCTCGATCAAGTCGGAAAAATTCTGGATAATGGCGATATCGAACAAAACGACAAACGCTCTTTCTGGGGCGTGGTGCGGGTCAGCCAGTTACTGTCGACCACGGCAACACTGGACGTCAGTTATGATGGTCTTTATCATAATGGATTTCTCAGCGATCCTTATCGGACGGTACAGGTCTTTGATCAGAACAATGCCTATGTCAGCGTAGAAGAGAAGCATCCAACCAGCCGTTTGCGCCATGCTTTTGCCGGCAGAGTTACGAAAATGCTCCCGGAAGTTGGGGCGTCGGTAATGAGTAATTATCGCTTCTATTTTGACAATTGGAGCGTTGGCTCGCAAACCTTTGAGGCGCAGTTCAGCAAATACATTCAGGAGGAAATTATAGCGCGTTTCAACTATCGTTTCTATGCGCAAACAGCTGCGGACTTTTTCGAAGAACGCTATCGCGGCGCCAATTTCCTGGATGCGTCTTATCGTACCGCTGATTATAAGCTGCAGAAATTCAATTCAAATAATTTTGGCTTTAGTGTTACCTACTTTTTCAAGAAAGTGGCCCGGAGAAATCAAAGCCTGCGTTTCCTGGAAAACGCGACAGTGGAAGGGCGTTATTTCCGCTACTTCAACTCTTTGAATTTTTCCGCCAATATTTACCAATTGAATATCAATTTTGGAATATAATTTCACGAGGTTATTATGAAAACAAGGATCGTGATCAATATTGCCTGTATTATTGGAATGTTGTTTAGTGCTTACGCCAACGGTCCGCGCTCGCCAAAGGAGTTGGGAGCCGGATGGGCAAAATCAAATGATCGCGCAGCGATTGAATTGCTGCTGAATACATTAGAAAACACCCCGGAAAATAGTCCGGTATATCGCTTGCTGGCGGATCGTCTGCAGGGCGATGCCCGCGTCGACTTCAAAAACACTGCCGGGTTTGCAACGATGGCATCTGCCCGGGAAATCTATATCGCCGGCAACGACGCCAGTGTAGAAATGCCCGATGGCAATACTGTAACGCTGGCGAAAGTCGCCAACAGATGGGTGATCACTGATGGTATCATCGCCAGTCATGCAGCGAAGTCGCAGCGCTTTGCCGCTAAATCGCGAGCATTGACCGCTGCCGGCAAGCTCTCTGCCGGACAGACATTCATTCCGGCAGTTTTAAGCGATGCCCATGGGATCGATCAGCTCTCCCGGCAAGTGACCCGGCAAACGCTGGACCGGGAACTGTTCGGCGCACCGGAGAAAAGCGCCTCCTTTTATAGCGCGGCTTATTCCCAGACAGCGCCTTACGTAACGGCAAGTTATATCCAACTGGTTACCGATCCCGCCTGGAATCGCATCCTTTATGGCAGTCTTGATCGCTGGATTAAGGCCTATGACGATTTAAAGGGGCCATCCGCCATCGCTGTCGATGCCGATGGCCGGGTATTTGTCGCGGAAACCGGCCGGCAGCGCGTTGCCGTATTGCAGTTGAACCCGGATGCGGAAGATACTGAATTAACATATCGTTTTGAAATCCCCGCGATGGATAATCCGCTGGACATTGCCCATAATGATAATGGCACGCCATTGGATATCGCCGACGATTTTCTCTACGTTGTTAACGGGGCGGAAAATAAAATTGTGAAACTTGCTCTCAGTAGCAACAGTGCCGATGTTGTGGCAACTTACGATGATTTCCAATTTCCCTCAGCGGTTTTATCCGGGCGTTGGGAAGGCGTCAATACCCGCTGGTTTTATGTGATTGATAAAGTCGGTAAGCGCTTGCGTGCTTTTGAAGACAATGGCGCCGAACTGTTGGAAATTGCCACGATAAAAGGAGCGCACGACCAATATTTTAGCGCTTTAAAAGCTGATCACTTCGGTAATATCTATGTGGTCGATAATGTGCATTCCCGCCTTTTTAAATATACCGCGGATCTTACCCTGCTGGATGTCAGTGAGGCCGATGGTTATTTGGGATTGGCCAGCGTAGAAATCCCTTTTGGCAAGGTAACCGTAGAAGGGGAAGGCACCTACTGGAGTGGCTACGACCAGCTTTTTTCGCTGGAAAGATGGAGCGACAACAGCGGCGTGCAGCGCCGGGTGCTGGGGGCCAGCATTAAAGATGCCGGCTTTCGCAGCGATAATGATATCAGTCAGGTCGCCAGCGATTTTACCCTGACTGACGCCGGTGATCTGGAAATTCTGATCACCGATGCAAGCGGCAAAACGATACGCATGCTCCGGCCGGGCAGAATGTCTGCCGGCAGTCAATCGGTTGCCTGGCAACGCCGGGACAATGCTGGCGAGCAGGTAGCACCTGGTACATATCGTTATCGGATTACTGCGCATTCCCCATACCGGGAAGCGGCGGTCTCTTTGGGCGCCAGCTTTTACCTGCCGCTCTATTATCATGTCGATGGCAGGAATGACGCCGATGATGACCGTTTTCTGGTGCAGGGCTCAAAACGTAGTTGGGGAACAGCTGCTTCTCAGAGCGTTCACGAAGATCCCCGTCAGGTTGTTTATCAATTTACCGGATTGAATCCAAACAGTGAATATGCCCTCAACCTGGAAGCGATTGCCGGCGACGGCGAACATCGCGTACAGGTGGTTCGTGCTGCAAATGGTGATATCATCACCCATTTAGCCGCCGGAGAGAACGCTGCCCAAACAGGATACATCACCCTGGAAAAAGCCTGGTATGCGGATGGCCGCTTGCGGATCAACATCGAAAATGAAAATGGCGGTAGTGCGGTTGTTTCCCAGTTATGGTTGAAAGAAACCGGCGTAGGCCTGGTCGTAACGCCGGCTGGCGACAATGGCGCAATTCCGACAACACTGGCGCTGGATCAAAACTATCCGAATCCGTTTAATCCGGAAACGCAAATTCGCTTTCAACTGCCGGTCGATGCGACTGTTAAATTGGAAATTTTCAACGTATTAGGGCAGCGGGTTCGTCTGTTGGCCAGCGGCAATTATGCTGCCGGTTATCATACCCTGCGTTGGGATGGTAGAAATGAAAGTGGGCTGTCCGCAGCAAGTGGTATCTATATTTACCGGCTGACATCAGGGCAGTCTGTGCATACGAAAAGAATGTTGCTCTTGAAGTAACGATCTCATTGATGGGTCCTTTGGTATTTGAAAGATTTGTAGCAAATGAACAAATGTTCGAAATCCGCACCTGCATATTTGTCCATTTGTATATTTTAAAAACTTAGTAAAAAGTAAAAAATAACTTGTCAAGATATGATAAGAAGATCGCTCTTATTCGTTCTTCGTTGATCGTTTTTCGAAATTCGATGAACGATCAACGATTAACGGGCAACAGCTTGCCCCAAGACGTCGGGGAAGAAAGATTTAACTATCTGTTTTTTCATTGATCCTTAACAAGTTATTTTTTCGATTTTACTAAGGCAATGCTTTTAAAATCTCGGCAATAGCACGATCCAACTGCGGGTCCTTTCCATCTTGCCGGTCCTTCATGGTATTTTTCAGATAGATATCCGGCGCCACGCCCTCCAGTTCCAGGTCTTTGCCGTCCAACGAATAACAGCCCCAGGACGGCAGGCGGTAAAATGAACCATCGACCAATCCTTTACCACTGGTAAAAATAATCCAACGGTAAGTTTCCGTCCCAACGATTGTCCCCAATTTTAATGTCTTGAATCCATTGGCAGTTACTTCCGCATCACTGAGGCTTTGGGCGTTTATCAGTAAAACGATCGGTTTACCACCCGGCGTCCAGTTTGGCTGAGTAGCCAGTTTACCTTCCCGGTATTTCCACTTCATATATGGCTTCTGACTGAGTATTTGCAACACTTTATCGTGCACATTGCCACCGGTGTTGTAGCGCAGATCGAGAATCAATCCCTCCCGATAATTCTCCTCGGCAGCAATTTCCCGGATAAAGTTATTCAACTCCTGCTGCCCCATGTTTTTCATGTGAATGTAGGCAATCCGCTGCTTGCCCTGTTCATCCACCCGACGCTGGTTTTCGGTTACCCACTCATCATAGAGATTGCCTCGAAAGGAAAATCTGCTTTGCGGATGCACTTTTACCGGGAACGTTTTTCCGTTCCGGCGCAGAGTGAGAACCATCTCCTCCGGACGGGAAGTGCTGTAAAAATATTTTTCCCGATTTTCCCCGGCATCAACGGCTTGCCCGTTAACCGCCACCAGCTCGTCGCCCTTGCGGACATCGAGGCCGGTTTTGTCGCTGGCGGAGTTCGCAACCACCCGATCAACGATATATGGTCTATCATTATCGAAAATAATGCCGCTATGCATGCTGCCGCTTTTATAGAAGACTTCTTCCTCCTTCCCGGAAGAACGAAAAGCGAGATGTGAGGCATTCAGCTCGCCGAGCATATCATTGAGCAACGTTCGCAGATTGGCGCGATTTTTTATATGAGGCAGGAACTCACTGTATTTTTTCCCCATCGCTTTCCAATCCACCCCATGAAATTTTTCATCATAAAAATTCTCCTGCAGATTTGCCCAGGTTTCATAATACATCTGATGAAAAACCGCATCAAGATTCCGCTGGAATTTATGGGAAATATCAACTTTATCAACTTTGTTCCCATCCACATTAAGGGTATGAATATTCCCGCTGATCAGCGCGTAGGTTTTCGATTTACCGAGCACAATCGCGCTGACGTTTTTTGCCCCGTTAATTTTTTCCGTCTTCGTCGATTCAAAAGGTTCATAAACCGTTTTCCAGACATGATACCCGTCCCCATCATGATTGGAAGAATAGATCACGACCGTTTTTTCACCATCTTTCAGCACAAACGGATTGTATTGCTGCCCACTGCCCGGAGAAACTCGCTCCACCCGCTGCAGCACATTTTCAAACTCAATCTCCACGGTAATACCAGGCTTTTCCGCTTTTTTATCCTTATCATCAGACTTCTCCTTTTCCTTTTTCTTATCATCCGCTTTTACGAAAAGGCTGTCATATTCGCTGGAGCGGAATGCCTCCTGCACGCGGGTTAAGGGCACCCGCCAGACGTGCACATTTTTTCCACCATACGGATAATTCGGTTGCTCCCGGTCGCTATGGAAGTAAAGATACTTCCCGTCCGGCGACCAATAGGGCGCGCTTTCCGTAACGCTGGTTTTAAAGAGAGGTCGCGCCTTTCCCGTCTTCGTATCGTAGATAATGATATCCTGCTCAAAGTTCTCAAAAATGGTAAAGGCGATGTAGCGATCATCCGGGGAAAATACCGGCATAGCATTATAAAATCCCCAGAGCTCCTCGCGGGCGATCGTCTCACTCTTGTAGGTTTTTAAATCCATTAAACGGACTTCATGTTTACCGCTGAGATACACGCCTTTTTCCCGTTTACTGTCCCAGGTCAAATTTCGGTTGTTTTGCTCGTCCCGGGTAATTTGCACTTCATCTTGCTGCCCCCGCGCATCGATGCGATACCAGTTCAGCCAGCCATTGTCATCGGTTTGATTAAAGAGGATTGTTTCATTGTCGCCCATCCAGACAACTTCGATCACCCGTCCCCGCGAATGCGTCGGCATCTGGCGCACGAACCTGCCCTTCAGATCACTAACAAACAATTCCCCCCGGGCAACAAAGGCGAATTTTTTCTCGTCCGGGGAAATGTCAAAGGCGGTTATCTTCCCCCGGGTGTTAAATTCCTGGGACAGGGCAAGGGTGTTATTTTCAACCATACGGATCTTCAGTTGCTGCGTCTTTCCGCTAGCGGTATCGTAAGTATACAGCTGATACCCCTTCTCAAAGACAACCGTCTTCCCATTGGCAGATATCCGCGGGGTTTTCAGAGAATGCTTGAAACGGGTCAATTGTTTCGGAGTGTTATTCTCCAATGTAAATAAATTGAATTCATCATTCCCTTCATCAGACAGATAGTAGAGTTGGCCATTGCGGTCGATCGTCGGAGCAAAATCCTTCCCGCGAAAATCGGTCAGCTGTTTAAATTCACCGGTGTTCGGATTGTATTGTTTGATATCCGGATTAAAATCGCCGCGGTAGCGCTTCCGTTGCGGGAAAGTGAAACTCTCCCAGCTATCGGTAAAATAGTAAGCTTTGCTATTCGGATCCTCCACCAAACCATGAATGGTATTAAAATGATGTTTAAAGAGGCGAATCGGCGTGCCGCCCTCCAGCGATACTTTATACGCGGTGAAGCGGCTGTAGCGGTTTGAGGTAAAATGAATCCATTTGGCATCCCAGGACCAGCTCTCGACCTGATCGAATCCGTCGTTAAAGGTTAGCTGGCGAATATCGCCTCCCCCGGCCGGCATCAGGTAAATATTCTGATTGCCGTCCTGGGTGCCTGTAAAGGCAATCCATTTTCCATCCGGGGAAAAATCCGGGTGTGTTTCTCTACCGTCCATAGCGGTTAAACGAAAAGCCTTGCCACCATTCGCCGGCACTTGCCAGAGGTCCTCCGCGTAGCTAAACACCACTGTTTCGCCATCCGGCGAGATGGTTGGATGCGTAGTAAAATACGCCTCATCGTTTGCAAAAAGAGTTATCGTTGTTATCAACCAGAAACACAGTAAACGGAATTTCATTTTAATCTCCTGGTAAAAATAAGTTATTCTGTTTGGTCATCCGCACATGGGGAAGCAGTATCCAGCGTAAAGAATAAATCACAAGCATTATCAACTGGAATTAGTTGATCCTTTCGCCAGGATTGAAAATTTTCGCCATGTTCTCAAGGTAATAATGTAACCGGATGATTTTGAAAAAAAAAGTGGCCGAATAATTGTTGGCACCGCGGGAAGCGACTTTTCACTGTTATATTGCCGGATATTTCAGTATTTTAGGAAAATAAGTATCATTTTAGATAGTTAAGGGCGTTTGTGGCTTCCAAAATTGAACATATAGAGATCGGGGAATTTATCCGGTTGGCAGAGCGTCATCCGGTGTTTGATGTGCGCACACCGGCGGAGTTTGCGGATGGTCACATTCCCGGCGCTGTCAACCTGCCGCTATTTGACAATAACGAACGCGCGGAAATCGGCACCCTTTACAAGAAAGCGGGCAGGCAGGCGGCTATTTTGCAAGGGCTGGATTTTGTCGGTCCGAAAATGCGCGAGATGGTCGAATCCGTCATGGCGCAAACCAGCGAGAAAACCGTGCTGCTCCATTGCTGG
>JAUIFT010000095.1 GCA_030430345.1 Calditrichia bacterium
GCTGATGGAATCTCTGTATAAAAATTAAATGTTCTTGTGATTTTATACGAAACCAGGCAGATTGATTTTCCAAATCACTTCATCTCTCCCGAAAAGGCAATAGTGTATAAAAGAATTCAGGTTGATTTCGCAGCGATGAAGGTTTGAAGATTTCTACTATTACACTGCGGTTTATCCGTTGAGAAATTCGTTTAAAATCTGACAAATTCCTTGCTTCTCACTGCTATTTCATTTTATTTCAGTACGCCTATACCGGTAGCAAAGCATAAGGAGCCTGTTGTGAAAAATCCCGTTCTCAGTTTAGACCCGCAGCTTATGTGGGAGCACTTTTATCAAATTAGCCAAATCCCCCGTTGTTCCAAGGATGAAGACCGCGTACGCCAATACGTTCTCGATGTCGCAGAGCGAAATGGCTTAAGCTACGAGATGGATGACGTTAAAAACGTCGTCATCCGCAAGCCGGCAACGCCCGGACGGGAAAACGCCCCGATCGTTGTTCTACAGAGCCATGTCGATATGGTTTGTGAAAAAAATAAAGATACCGTTCATGATTTTACTAAAGATCCCATTCGTTTGTTAATTGAAGGTGACTGGGTAACTGCCGATGGCACAACGCTCGGTTCCGATAACGGCATTGGCGTCGCTGCCTCTTTAGCCGTTCTGGAAAGCAAAGATATTGAGCATGGGCCGCTGGAACTGCTCTTTACGATGGATGAAGAAACCGGCTTAACCGGGGCAACCCACCTGTCCAATAAACTCCTGGAAGGACGCGTGCTCCTTAACATGGATTCTGAAGAAGATGGCGCGGTTTATATTGGCTGCGCCGGCGGCCGGGACACCGAATTTTTCCTCCCGCTGGAAACCAGTGCCGTCCCCGCCGATTATAGCGTCGTTCGTGTTCGTGTCGGTGGCTTGCAGGGGGGCCATTCCGGCTTACAAATCGGCGTAGGACTGGGCAACGCAGTGAAGTTAATCTCCCGACTGCTCTGGAATGCCGCGGATAAAATTGATATTCGCTTGATGCACATCGATGGCGGCAGTAAGCACAATGCAATTCCGCGCGAGTGTGATGCTGTGCTGGCCTTGCCGTCAAATCAACTTTCTGTTCTGGAAGCGCTTGTTAAAGAATATGATGCTATCTATAAGAACGAACTTCAGCTGGTGGATGCGGACGTTTTCGTGCGGGTCGACAGCGATGGTTTTGATAAATCCGGCGAGGCGCTGACCCCGAATCTGCAAAGCCGCTTGCTCAATATGCTCTTTGCAATGCCCCATGGCGTGCTGGCAATGAGCCAGGCAGTGGAAGGATTGGTAGAAACCTCCACAAACTTAGCGGTGATTAAAACCCATGCAGATAAAATTAGCGTGTTGACCAGCCAGCGCAGTTCGGTGAATTCCGGCCTGGATACTGTTGCACAAATGGTGGCAGCGGTGGGGAAACTGGCGGAAAGCGATATTCATCCGACCAACGGATATCCGGCCTGGCAACCCAATCCTGAGTCTCCGCTGTTGAAGTTGGCTACGGAAGTCCATAAAGATTTATTTGAGGAAGCACCGGAGGTGAAGGCGATCCATGCCGGTCTGGAGTGTGGCATTATCGGAGATAAATTCCCGGGGATGGATATGATTTCTTTTGGTCCGACAATTCTCGGCGCGCATTCTCCGGATGAGAAAGTAAATGTGCCGACGGTGGAAAAATTCTGGCGCTATCTGGTTGCTATTTTAGAGAAAATGAACTAGGTAAGACGGA
Source organism: Calditrichia bacterium (assembly GCA_030430345.1). The sequence goes on from JAUIFT010000095.1 coordinate 1,751, forward strand.
AAACCTTTTTATTGCCCGGTTTATCATTCATTTTGTATGATGAGCCGGGCATTTTTTATGTCTTCTTCAGGAGCTTGGCCTTGATGGTTTCTTCCACCAACGGCGGCACAAAATTGGAAATATCTCCCCCGAAAGACGCCACTTCCTTAACGATTGTAGAATTCAGGTAAGTATATTTTTCATTTGGCATCAGAAAAACTGTGGTTACCTCGGAGTTCAGGCGGCGATTTACCAGCGCCATCTGGAATTCATATTCGAAATCCGAAATAGCCCGCAGACCTCGGATAATCGCGCTGGCCTTTTTCTCTTCGGCAAAATCAACGATCAATCCTTCAAATAATTCCACGGAAATTTTATCGGACGCTTTAATACAGGCTTTCACTGTTCGTTGGATCAGGTCGACGCGTTCCGTGGGGGTAAGCAGCGGAGATTTGCTGGTATTGCGGGCGACAGTGACGATAATATGGTCAAACAGGCGGGAAGCACGCTCCAGAACGTCCAGGTGGCCATTGGTGATCGGGTCGAAAGTGCCGGGATAGATCGCTAGTTTCATAGGTCTCCTTTGTGGGTGAGAAAGCTGATGATACTGCGGTCGAATTGCTTCTGGCGAAGTATATGGAAATTTTCGCTCCCCCAGTTGATGTCATGAGAACGCTCATTTTCCATTACCAGAATGCCGTCTTTGCTTAAATTCTTTAAGCTAAATGCCCGGGGCAAAAGCTTCTCAAACGCGCCCCAGGGGAATGGTGGGTCGACAAATATCAGATCGAAAGGCGCTTTATTCACCCGCAGGAAATCGACGGCGTCTCTCCGGACAACCCGGCATTGTTCCGTCACCTTAATCTGCTCAAGGTTTCGCCGTAGCACCTTGATTGAGCTTTGGGCAACATCGACAAAGGTTACTTTCGCGGCACCGCGACTAAGCGCTTCGATACCCAATCCACCAGACCCGCTGAATAGATCCAGCACGTTTGCATCAAGCACTGTATCATCCAGCAGGTTAAATATGTATTCTTTGATTTTGTTCGTTGTAGGTCTTATCGAACGATCTTTTGAAGCATTCAGCTGCCGGCCCTTGTACTTCCCGGATATGATTCGCATTCGGCGCCTTATTAATTTCGGTCGGAAATAACAAGTTCTACCTCGGCTTTCACATTCCCTGAAAATATTTGGCCATTCGTCGGATGTATCGATATTTTTGCAATATTGGTCGAAGGCAGTGTGTTGGATATTTCTGAGAGATAATCCACAATCGCACTGTTTTTGCCCATCAGGCGCAGGTAATAATAATTCTTTTTAATACCGCGCTGGGTTTCTTTTTCACCGTCGGTAACCGAATACTGCAGGTTGTATTTCTGGGCGGTCGATCTCAATGCAGACTTCGCATTGGCGGCAGATTGAATGCTGGTATAGCGGTTTGCGGCGCGGCCGCTGCTGGCCGCCGGCAAGGGGATGGAGAAATCCGCCTGCATTTTTTGCTGGCCGTCCAGAAACAATTCCTGAATCGATTCAATCTTAATCTTGCTAAAAGCCGGCGCCGCATTTTGCAAGTTGATGCGATATTTGGCAATCGCTTCTCTGCTGTCGCCAATAATGCTAAAATAAGCATGACCAGGCGTAACCACGACCATCGATTTATTGACGCCTCCTGCCTGGGCATCCAGTAATTGTCCCAGTTGGTCGACCCGGAAGGCATTGTCCTGGCGATTCTGGCTGTATAAACGCTGGAACTGCTCCGGAATGGCCGGAGGTGGAGGCGTATTTTCCGGTTGGGTAACGGTGTTGTTAGTGACGGTATTATTGTTGTTCGGATCGTCGCTGCCAGTGATATCCCAGAAGTAGAAGATTGCCACGATCGCTAAAATGACCGCCAGGGCAATTAAACCGTACTTAAAAATATTGCTTTTCGGAGAGAGGTCTTCGATGCTCGGTGGCGCGTCGTACTCGTCAGTGAAGTTTTCCTGGTTCTCGAAAGGATTTCCGGTTTTCGGATCGTCGCTGGAGACGTGCTCCTGATAGGGCTGATATTGTTGTTGCTGATATTGTTGCGGGTCCTGGTACTGCTGTGGGTCCTGATATTGCTGCTGAGGCTGGTACACCGACTCTGCCGGCTCCATTTGCATATTACTGGACTGTTCGGCGTCGTCAGTAAAAAATTCAAAGTCCATTTTGTTTGCCGGGGTCGGCGACTCTTGTTCTGCGGGAAGATCCTTGCTTTTTTGCGGGTCTTGCTCTTGCGGAACATCTAAAAGATTAATTTTGACCATGTTATGCCTTCAGTGCTTTATATAGAACTAGAAAATGTTTGACAAGGGTTCAACAAAGCGATACGCGCCCATTGCGCCAAATTCCGGATCCTCGGAGTTTATCTGCCACTCGGAATTGTCAGCAGGGTTAAGGATACGTAGCGGCAGGCTGCAAATATTCTGCAGCTCATCCAGCCAAATTGCTTTAAAACTATTTCCGAATAAAATTACCTGTGAAATAGAGTAAAGCGGACTATCGACCGGTCCGGGACGCTGGATGTCGTCAATCATAGCGCTAAACGCGGAGAATATTTCTCCATTATCGAGTTGATTGATATTGTTGAGATTTTTTGAATAAGGTTTAAAGTTAAAACTCAGAAAACTGGTTTCATCGGAAACCACCGTTTCAAAACCGGATTCGGTAAAGTTGACCAACAAACTTTGCCCGATTTGATTAGGATAAAAGCGCCGGAATAGCTCATCGACAGAAAAGCAATTCAGGTTAATATGCGTCAGGGACATACCTGCCTCGCGGGCGATCTTTTTGAAAAAGTCGAAAATGTCCTTGCGTACGCTAAAAACCAGCAGCTCCTTAAGCGCATTGTATTCCCGCAAGTATTCCGGACGGTAGATAATGTAATCATCCAGATTTGAGGTCAGCTCATGGGAAAGTTCTGCCGAAACCACCGTTTCGTACATACTCTCCGGTATATAGCTATCCACATTAATCTTTTTCACCAGGCCAAAGCGTGCCGATAGTAAAAAACGGACGTTTTGTGTATTAAAATGGTTTTTTAGCGCCAGTGCGCTTAGATGATTGGCAATTCGGATAACTGTGGTAGGTTTTGAAATGTTATCGTAATTAATAACAAAGGGCAGTGGACTTTCAACTGCCCTTTGTATTTGGATAATCTGAGATTTCTCAACTTCTGCCTGGACCCAGGTTACGTGGTTGTCCTGAAAGCTGATGCTACTGATTATTTCTCCCATGAATCATTCCTGATATTGATTTACTGCTCCCAACTCTTCATTCCATTCTGAACAAATCCATGGTTTTTATGTTTCTTGTAAAAAACGCCATATACGGGTTCTTCATATCCATTCAGCATGATAGATGTTTTCTCGTCAATCGTTTCCCTGGCCTGACGGAATTTTTCACCATCGCTACTGTTGAAAGCGCCTTTCATTTCCTGAACTACGCCAAAAACAGATTGATATGTGTCATAGAATGGCTGGATTTGATTTCGGCTTCGCGCCGGAATTCTTGAGTTGTTTGCAATAAGTGAGTCCAAATTCTGTATTTTGCTGCCAAAATAATTTAGTCGGTCTTCCAGGTCGCGAATATTACCGGTTTCGACCCGGGCTGCCAGTGTATCAAATTGGTTAGAAACATTTTCGATCATTGGCTTTAAGCGTGAAAAAGCTTTTTCAGTTTTTACGGTATCAACAAAATCTTTCACGCTGGAGACATAACGGAAAAAGCGAACATTGGATAAATCCTGCATTTCCGCGGTTACCTCTTTCAGGTTCAACAGCAGTTCAGTGCTGTAGCGGCTCAGGCGATGCTTTGTTTTAACTTCATCCATTACTTTTGCGGTGCTATCCAAAGACGCCCGAATTTGATCGACGTAAGGATAAATCGAAATGTCTGAAATCGGGCTGGTCGCTTCCAATAATTCGCTATTGAATTGATCCAGCAGATTCGGAGATTCGATCGTTACCGAAGGCTTGCCTTCTTCGTATAAAACGAGGTAACGCTGCTCGCCGTCAAATTTGTCCGGGCACTCAAAATAACTCTCGTCGAATTTTACCAAAACGGAGTCTGCCTCGCTGAGCTGCAGAATGCCACGTCTTTGGGTTAGCAGAAAGTTGTCGGTGATAAAACTACTGTGCACTTTATCCAGTGCAGCTTTCTGCGCATCCAGATTTGAATTACTTCTGGAAATGTCAACTTTCGTGAGCGCATTCATGTCTTCGTCGGCAACTTTGGCAAACGTCTCAATGCGGTCGTCGACACTGGTAATCGAGGTAATATTCGTGCGGCGAATATCTCTAATGAAGGTGTTCATTGCCGCTACTTGCTCGCCCCAGTACTTTTCAACAGTCGAAACTTCTACTTGCGGAATATAAACTTTCAGAGAGTCGATATAACGCTGCGCCATTAACGTCGCATTCTGCAACGTATGATCACTAATTGACTCTTTCAAGTAGTTCAGTGAGTCCACATAAGTTCTTGCTTCGCAAAAATTCGGGAACTCGATGGTGCCGTTGAACTTGTTAACACCCGTTTTCAAAGCTTCCCGCTGTTGCACCAGGTTTTCAAAATTAACGAAGTAACGGGCGTTGAAGTCCAAATCTTCGCTAATTTCCGCAATTGACTTTGATAAAGGCGAAATTGCGCTGATTACCGGTACATTCAAAATTTGGTCAATATTACCAACTAAGATGTGCGTTAATTCACCAATTTTTTGTTTTTCCTGTAAACTGGAGTCAGTGCGGACGAAAGTAAGCAGATTTTCCAGAGAATCAGACGGGATATACGCCTTATTTTTACTGTAAAAATAATTCTGTGCCTCATAAAGCGTATTTAAGTTGCGGCGGCTGACTTCTTCCATACTCGCTTCTTCTTTCCAGAGCTTTCCGGGGATAGAAATGACTTGCCAGAGCACCAGACCAAATACAACGACAAGAAGTTTCAAAATGATAGAGCCTTGCGTCATAGTCTCCTCCAATGAAAGATTGACTTGTTATCTCAATTATAAAATAGTAAACCTAAAGCCTCCAATCTAAAAAGTTTACTAAAAACTCAAGAAAATGTCAAACGGTAAATCAAAATAAATTTCGAAAACTTATTATTTTTTTATGAGTTGCGTTTTGTTTTTTATCTGACTGTTTATTCAGTAATAAGCCAACTTAGCGATTCGGAATATTTTCTAAAAATTTCTTAACAGTATCGAATATATACAGCCGTTCCCGGCCCAGGCTAATCAGGTGATACGACTTTTCCAGGGTAAGGCTTTCTTTCTGGGGAGAAGAGATATGGGCCATGATGTAGGGAAGATTATCATAAGTAATCGTATGATCCTTGCGGGAATGAATGATCAATGCGGGACATTCCACCCGGGGTAATTCCGTTTTTACGAATCCGATCAGTTTCAGGAATTCCTGCAAACTGCTAATCGAATATTTATGATAGGTGGGAATTTCTGCTTTGCGGGATTTTTCGCTAACATTTGGTCCCCGGGATTTATGCTGATACTCAATGAAGCGCTTCGCCAGCGGCAATAATGACAGCCGCCAATCTTTCATAATAATGGCGCAGGCCATGGTTACCACTGCTTCTACCGGATAATTCGCGGCGAGATGCAGTGCCAGGGCGCCGCCCATCGATTGTCCGCAAACATACACCGTGGTGTATTTTCGGCACATCTCCTCATAATAATGCTCGGCGGTTTTTATCCAAAGCCGGTAATCAATGCCATTAAGATCTTCCGGAATGGTGCCATGTCCGGGCAGCAACGGAACCCAGACACCGTATCCCTTATCGGCGAAGTAATTGGCGAAATCCCGTCCTTCGAAAGCCGTGCCGGTAAAACCATGCAGGAATAATACGCCCACTTCACCCTGATCGATAAATATCGGT
>JAUIFT010000096.1 GCA_030430345.1 Calditrichia bacterium
TTGTTTGACGCCGGCAGGAAAGGCACTCCGTCTGAAGTTACTGCCAATTGTCAAGGGCGTTTTACAGCAAGCGACCGAGGATATCGCAACTGAAGAGCAGCACTTGCTGGAGTCTTTACTGGATAAAATTTACTTCAATCTGAGCCAAACAGACGAAAAAGAAACATTATATACAAACTCAAAATAATCGGAAAGGCGAGATTATGGCAGAAAAAAAAGGCCGTCGCTTTTGGAAAACCCTGGCATTGGTCCAGGCGATATTAATTGTAGGTTTCCTGTCGATGAATTTTTTCAGCGATTTCAAGGAAGAGCCGCCGGTAAGGGCTTCGCAGCGTCCGGCGAGAATAGTGCAGACCGAAATCGTGAAATTATCCGATGTGCAGTCGCAAATAATTGCTTTTGGCCGCTTAACCTCTTCCCAGCCAGTCGATTTGCTCAGCGAAGCGGAAGGCAAGTTGCTGGCAGGAAATATTCCTTTCAAGCCTGGCCAGTCTTTTCGGAAGGGCGATTTACTAATTCAGGTGGACGACCGGCAAGTACTGCTGGATTTAAACAGTGCGAAAAGTGATCTGCTGAATGCCTTAGCCTCGGTGCTGCCGGAAATTAAAGTTGATTTTCCCGACGAGTATCCTGTCTGGGAGGCTTATTTCAATAGTTGCGGATTTGACGCGCCGCTGGCAGCGCTTCCGAAAGCCGCGAATCAGCAAATCAAACTTTTTCTTTCCCGTTTCAATGTTTACAAGCTTTACTTCAATGCCCGTAATTTGGAAATCAAACAGGAAAAGCATCGAATATATGCGCCTTTTAACGGTACTATCGCCACAGCGGATTTACGCGCTGGTGCCAATGTCCGCAACGGTACCCGCCTGGGGCAAATCATCAATCTGGATAATATGGAAGTAACCGTCCCGGTTGCTGCCGAAGATATCCGCTGGATCGATCCCTATCAGAAAATCACCTTTACCTCCAGCGAAATGAGCGGCAGTTGGACGGGAAAAATAAAACGGATTGGGAGAACGATCGATGCGCAAACCCAAACGATTCAAGTTTACATGACCCTCGACAGTGATGGTAATACGCCATTGTTTGAAGGCATTTTTCTTCAGGCAACTATTCCCGGCCGGGCAATAGAGGACGGACTTAGTATCCCGAAAAGTGCTATATATAATGATGATTATGTTTACCTGATTAACAATCGGCAGCTTGAATATCGACAAGTAGAAATTGCCCGTAAAGAAATTGAAACAGCGATTGTCGCCAGTGGACTTAATGAGAATGATACGCTCGTTGTGGAAGTATTGCAAGGCGTTGCGCCCGGCATGCCGGCAGTGCCACGGGCATCAGTGATGACGGAAGGAGGCAGTCAATGAGAAGGATTATTGCCTTTTTTATCCGGCATACCGTCTGGACAAATGTGCTCTTAATTTCCACCTTGTTGTTCGGCTTCTATTCCCTGGCGCAAATGCGGTTTTCCTTTTTCCCGGAACTGCAGACGGATTTTCTGACCATTCAGGTGCCTTTTCCCGGTGCTTCTCCGCAAGAGGTTGAGGAAGGCGTCGTTTTAAAGATAGAAGAGAATCTCGATGGTCTGGAAGGGGTTGAGCGGGTGACTTCCGTTTCCCGGGAAAACTTTGCAACAGTTAGTGTTGAAGTGAGCGGTGGCTATGAACTCGACAAAGTGCTGAATGATGTTAAAAATGCCGTCGACCAGATTAGTTCATTTCCACAAAACAGTGAAAAGCCGGTTATTTTCGAACAAAAATTTCGCTCCCAGGCGATCACCATTGCCCTTTATGGCGATACCGACCTCTTTAACTTGAAATTTATTGCGGAAACGTTACGGGATGAATTATTGGCTACTCCGGAAATTTCCCAGGTAAATATAACCGGATTGCCCAGTCAGGAAATATCCATCGAAGTTTCCGAAGCAAATTTGCGGCGCTACAAGCTGACCTTTGATGAAATATCGCAGGCGGTCCGCACCGCAAATATTAATATCTCCGGCGGTAAATTTGAGACACGGGACGAAGAAATTCTGATTCGCGCTTATGGACGAAATTATTATGCCCGTGAGCTGGAAAACCTGGTGGTGCGAGGAAATTCCGATGGCACGGTCATCCGCTTGAAAGATGTTGCCTCCGTGCGGGAATCCTGGGAAGATGTACCAAACCGGGTTTATTACAATGGCGAAAACACCGTCACGCTGGTGGTGAATAAAACCCAGGACGAGGATATTCTTGCCGTCGTCGAAACAACCCGGGAGATTGTCGAGCGCTTTAATGAAAATAACACTACCATTACCGCGCTTGCCATGGACGACCGCACCGTTGGCTTGCAACAGCGAATCGACCTGCTCACCAAGAATGGCCTGATCGGTTTATTTTTAGTGATTATCATCCTGGGCGTTTTTATGAACCTGCGCCTCTCTTTCTGGGTCTCTATCGGTATTCCGTTTTCCTTTGCCGGTATGTTTATTATCGCAAATTTTGTCGGGCTTACTATCAATGTTATTTCCACTTTTGGGATGATTATCGTCGTCGGTATTCTTGTCGATGACGCCATTGTTGTCGGGGAGAATATTTTCTCCCACTATGAGCGGGGCAAACCTCCGCTGCAGGCTGCTATTGACGGCACGGTGGAGATGCTTGGACCGGTCTTTACATCGGTGATCACCACAATAGTCGCTTTTACGCCGTTCTTTTTTCTCGATGGATTTTTGGGGAAATTTATCTGGCACATGGCATTGGTTGTTATTGCATCGTTAGCCTTCTCGCTGCTGGAAGCATTTTTAATTTTGCCCCCCCATCTGGCTCACTCCAAAGCGCTATCACCGGAAAAAGAGCACAATAAAATCCGCCAGAAGCTGGAGCGCGGTATTCATCATATTACCCATAGTCTCTATGCGCCTATGCTGAAAATGGCATTAAAAAACCGCTGGGTTGTTTCCATTATTCCGGTAGGTCTGATCTTTATGACCATCGGTCTTGCCCAGGGCGGATTTATTCGTTTTACGCCCTTTCCCTTTATTGATGGTGATCAGTTACCGGTAAATATCTCCCTGGTATCCGGCCGCCAGGAAGCGGATACCGATGCAGTGCTGGCAAGGATCGAAAACGTAGCCTGGGAACTGAATGAGCAGCTGAAATCTCAGCGGCCAGACGGGCAGGACGTCATCGTCGGTTTTCGCCGCCAGCTCGGCAACAATGATTTTGGCGAATCCGGCAGCCATACCGGTAAACTGCTTCTTGAATTGCTCGACGGCGAATCCCGCAATATGGCCAGCTTCGAAGTTGCCGCCCGTCTGCGCCGGCTGGTCGGCCCGGTGCCGGAAGCGCAAAATATTACTTTTGGGCGGCAGGGATTTTTTGGCAAACCAATCTCAATCAGCCTGCTCGGAGACGACTTAACAGCGTTGAATAATGCCCGGGATTTGCTGGTTACCGGAATGAAAAACATGCCCACTTTAAAGGATGTTACCGATTCCAACCAGGAAGGCCGCCGGGAATTGGATATCCAGTTAAAGCCGCGTGCCTATGCGCTAGGGCTGACATTAAATGAAGTGGCCCGACAGGTTCGTCAAGGATTTTTTGGGCAGGAAATTCAGCGTATCCAGCGCGGCCGGGATGAAATTCGTGTTTGGGTGCGTTATCAGGAAAGCGATCGTGCCGCGCTTGGTTTCCTGGATGAAATGCGCGTCCGTGTCCCCGGCGGACAGGAATATCCCTTCAGCGAGTTGGCGAACTATACCATCAAACGTGGGTTGAATGCGATTAATCATCTCGATAAAAAGAAAGAGATTAAGGTGGAAGCGAACCTCTCTGACGAGCAGGGTGATTTACCACCGGTTTTGGCGGAAATACAAAACGTCCTGGTCCCGTCTGTACTCAGCCAGGTGCAAGGTGTGACTGTTTCTTATGAAGGGCAGTCCCGCAATCGTGAGAAAGAAGCGGCATCAATGCAGAAAGCCTTTCCCATGGCATTGTCGATCATGTTTATTCTGCTCATTCTTGTCTTCCGCTCATATTTGCAGGCAATTCTGATTTTCTCATTAATTCCCTGGGGCGTGATGGGAGCTGCCTGGGGACATGGCATACAAGGTGTCCAAATCTCTTTTCTCTCGCTGTATGGAATTATCGCACTTTCGGGAATTATTATCAACGATAGTATCGTTTTCGTCGATCAGATAAACCGGTTTTTGAAGGAAGGTCAAAAAATCAAGGAAGCTATTTACAATGCTGGCGTCTCTCGTTTACGCCCGATTTTGCTGACAACTTTTACGACATCATTGGGACTGGCGCCGCTGATTGTAGAAACCAGCCGACAGGCGCAGTTTCTGGTGCCAATGGCAATATCCGTTGCCTACGGACTTATTTTCGGCACCCTTGTACTGTTACTGGTGTTGCCGGCAAACTTCCTGATTATGAATGACTTACGGGTATGGTTTAGTAAATTGATGAGTAGATTGAGCACTTCATCAGGATTAGTTACCCCGGAAGCCGTAGAGCCGGCCGTCAAAGAGCTCAAGACCCAAGTGACCTGATAACAAGGAATCTAAAAGATGATCAACCGTTTTTTTATTTTACTAAGTCTGTTGTTTTTTCCGCTACCGGCTCAGGAAAGCATCTCAGCGGAAGATGCCATAATGATCGGGCTGAAGAATAATTATAATATTCGTATTGCCCGAAATGATGCGCGGATTGCCCGCAACAACGCCGGGAAAGGCACAGCCGGATTTTTGCCGACAATTAATGTCAGCGGCTTTAGCCAACTGGCGCGTTCCGATCAGGAAACGAACAATCCCTTTTCCGCCGGCGGCGGTATCAGCGATACGGAAACCCTTAACGGGCGCATTGCATTGAGCTGGACAATCTTTGATGGATTAAATATGTTTGCCAGCAAAGCACAGTTTAATGCGCTTGCCGAACTGGGCGAAGCACAGGCGAGAAATACTATCGAAAATACGGTGGTGGCTGTTTTAACCGGTTATTTTAATCTGGTGCAGCAGGAACAGCGTCTGGAGGTGGCTCGCAACAGCCGGGATATTTCCGCGGAACGCCTGGAAAAAGCGACCATTCGCCGCGAGGTCGGCGGTGCTTCCTCTACAGATTTGCTCAATGCCCGGGTTGCTTATAACAATGACCAGGCCGCCGTTCTGGCGCAGGAACTGGCTGTTGTCATCGCCCGCAATCAATTGAATATTGCCCTGGCGCAGGATCCTTCTACCAGTTTTGCGGTCGCTAAGGACATCCTTGTTGCCCCGATGGATATTGCACTTGAGGAATTGCAGCGACTGGCAGCAGAAAACAACAGCGGCTTGCTTATTGCCCGCCATGGCAAAACTTCCGCAGACAAAGGGGTGCAAATTGCCCGCGGTAATTTTCTTCCCCGCTTAACCCTTTCCGCGGATTATGGCTATACTGATCGGAATACTTCAGTATCGACCATGCGGGAAAATTTTCCATCGGAAATTACTTCCCAGAGCACTGATGGGACGATCTCCCTGAATGCGTCCCTGAACCTTTTTAATGGATTCCGGGATAAGATTGATTTGCAAAATGCGCGCATCACCGCCCGTAATCAGCAATTACAACTGGAGAAAACCCGCATGGAGCTGCGTGGATTGGTCGCGGAAAAAAATGCGGAATTTCAAAATCGTTTGCAATTGCTCAATCTGGAATTAGAAAATGTCGAAGCCGCCCGGCAAAATCTGGACTTAATCCAGGATCGTTATCGGATTGGCGCGGCAAATTCATTGGAATTTCGGGATGCGCAGGTTAATTTAAACCGGGCGGAAATCGCGCTGATTGCCGCCCGATATCAGGCGCGTATCTCCCGCCTGGAAATAGAACGCCTGATTGGCCGGCTGGACATCCAGTAAAGAGATTTCACCTGCTGCCGGAAAAACGAACATTGGATAATAATATGACCGTTGTTGTAAAATTTTTTGCGTTGGGCAAAGAGTTAATTGGCGAAAATCAATTGGAAATGACCTTGCCGGAGGGGGCAACCGCTGGCGAGTTGATAGCGCAATTGAAAAAGAAACACCCGCGATTTGCTGCACTGACCAGCTTTTTGGTTGCAGTGAATCTGGAATACGCCGAGCTGAACACACCTTTAAAAAATGGGGATGAAGTTGCGGTGATTCCCCCGGTGAGCGGAGGATAAAATGATTGAAATAACTGCAGAGCCAATTGATGTTCAAAAAATTATTGCCGCTGCCAGTGCGGAGGATTGTGGTGCATTAAATGTCTTTTTGGGAACGGTCAGAAATCACAACCGGGGAAAGGATGTTAATCGTCTGGAATATGATGCTTATCCGGCAATGGCCAGCAAGATGATTCAACGAATTGTTGATGAGGCAGGGGAGAAGTGGGATGTCCGGAAAACGGCGATTTCTCATCGCACCGGCGTTTTAGCGATTGGGGACGTTGCTGTCGTCATTGCCGTGGCCACACCGCATCGCCAGGATTCCTTCGCGGCCTGTCAATATATCATCGATCGTTTAAAGGAAATTGTACCGATCTGGAAAAAAGAGGTTGCTGTTGATGGGGAAACCTGGATTGACAGTCATGCCTGATTATAGAAATGAGTAAATGGGCAAATTTGCATATCTGCCCATTTACATAATGATTACCCTGCCGCATTCGCCGCTGCTTCTGGCAGAGACTCCTGGTATTCAAACTTCTGAATAATCTCCCCGGCCAAACTGAGGAAATCCCGTGCGCCATGACTGTCCGGACAATATTCGAAAATCGATTGTCCGTATGCCGGTGCTTCCGCCAGCGCGACATTTACGCGCAGCCGGGTTTCCGTTACCGCGTCTTCAAATTGCTGATGCAACTTTTCGACAACTTTCCCGGAGAGGCGATTACGCACGTCATACATCGTTGGTACGACGGTAAGGCTTTGCCGGTTTAACTTATTAAATTTTCTCACCCGGCTAATCAACGACATCGTTTTTTTCGTGGCCTCCAGTCCCAGGTATTGACACTGAACCGGCATCATGACATTTTCCACACATACCAGGGCATTGATGGTTAAAAAGCCGGCAGCTGGCGGGCAGTCTATAAGCACATAATCATACTCATTTTCCAGGGGCTTCAATAAATTTCGTAAGAGATAACAGAAGTATGTATCTTTCGCTTTTACAAAAATATTTGATAGTGAGAGCTCCAGATTCTTCAGTTTTTTCCCGCCGGGCAACAGATGAAGATTGTCGCTTTTTTCAATGACGACATCGGAGAACTTCAGATCCTTTTCCAGTAAAAATTCCACACCCTTAATCTGAAAGGGGTCTACGCCATGGCAGTATGTCAGATCATTATGGGGATCGAGATCGATTAGCAGCACCTTTTTCCCAAGCATGCTTAATGCTGAACCGAGGTTTCCCACCAGAGTTGTTTTACCAACGCATCCTTTTAAACTTAGTATTGCAAAAGCCTTCATCATTTTAATTTCCTCAGAATTTCTGCTACGTTGCCGGATATATGTCGAACAGAACTTTATATCATTCTTTATTATCGAACCATGTGACACAAATGATTAGTTAATTTGAAGAAAAAGTGGGAGTAAATTGCCCGCTTGTCCTGGTTTGTCAAATCCCAAATCTCAATAATTGAAGTTT
>JAUIFT010000097.1 GCA_030430345.1 Calditrichia bacterium
CCTAATGATTTCTTTCAATTAAGATACCACGGGCGCCTCGGGGTTTTACGAATCAGTAAATATATTGATGGTGACAATATATTTAATACCAGCATTAATCACTCTATTTTCGGGCGTCACGCACTATTCCTGAAGGACCAGGTATTCGGCGTATACTCCTTAAGTGAATCCGACACCACTCTACTGATGGAAATCGACGGCGCGCTTGAAGGACCGGCGATTGATGCGGGCCAATTCTATATATGGGTTACTGAAACCGAGGGGTATTATATCGACGATGTGGAAATCATTGTCAGGAATGCCAGTACAGATGTAGTGCTGGTTGAAGCCAAAATCTTATTAGAAGGACCCTACACTGCCACCGAGAATGAAATGAATACTGTTCTTAATAACAGTTCGCTACTTCCAGCAGTGTCTCCCTACACCGAAGATCCGCGAACCATTAATGCCATTCCAAATAATGTAACTGACTGGATATTAATACAATTACGAAGCTCTCCCAATGATGAGCCAATAATATCCAAAAGTGTTCTGTTAAATAAGGACGGGAAAATTATAAGTGATGATGGTTCCTCGGATAAAATTGCCCTTACTATTGGGGAGAACAACTATTTTCTGGTGGTTTATCATCGCAACCATTTACCTGTAATGAGTGCAGGGCCAATTTTTCTTTCCAGCAGCAGTGTCTTATACGATTTTACAACGGATCAATCAAAAGCTTATGGTACTGACCCCATGACGGAGTTATCCAGCGGCGTTTTCGGAATGATCTCCGGAGATGGTAATGGCGATGGCGGCATAGACGCCCTGGATAAAAACATAAGTTGGCGTCCCCATAACGGCACTTCCTGGAATTATACTAAACTGGCAGATTTCAACCTCGATGGCGGTATAGATGCATTGGACATCAATCTTCAATGGCGCCCTAACAATGGTAAGGCTTCGCAAGTACCACAAGTCTCTGGGAGCACGCAGCCGGTCATTGCACCAATACCAGCCGTTCTTCCTGCAACAAAAGATGCCAAGGGTAATAAGCAGAAAAAAGTCCGTGGAATAAAATCCGGAGGAAATTAATCTTTACATTAGGGCAAATTGATATTAACGATTCCAATACGCCTTTATAGCAGACCAACTATTCAGATGCTTCCCAACCAGCGAATATTTCATCAACAAAAAGAAGACTGTTAAAAATATCAGTCCGAGGATTAACACGAAAATACTATCCGGATCAAAATCCTGGTAAAGCAGGGAATAGCTATGATTAAGCGGACTATAGCGCACTTGCGCTGGTTTTCCGGCCTGAATTTTCTCGGTGTCCAGCCGGCGAAAGGGATTATTAGAATAACGCCAGCTTTCGTAAGTAACGCCATCAACCGTGTAAGTGTATTTCAATTTGTTTTCGTAAAAATAGCTCCAGCCGGAGGCCATCTTCACCTTGTTTTCGATTAAGCGCGCTTCCTGAACCTGTCCCTCAACCACCGGCCAGTTTTTGATGTAGAAATATTCGATAATCTCGCTGGCACCGAGGTAAGTGAAGTATCCACCAATACTGAATAAGCCGAGGAAGAAGAGTATCGGAAGGAGTTTTATCAATTTGATTAGCGCTTGAGAATTATTCATTGATAGGCCACTTTTTGGTTGATCGTTGATCGTTGTTCGTTGTTCGTTGTTCGTTGTTCGAAATCGATGAACGAACAACGATCAACGGATTTTTCAGTCTTCTTTCCCCAATCGCACTGCGCGCACATAGCCGGCGGAACGTTCATCGAACGTGCTGCAATAGCCATCGGCAAAATGGACGATCCAAATCTTTAAAAGACTGTGGCGATCCGCCGTCCAGATCCAGTCCACCTTTTCATCAAAAACCGGATCGGCGTAAACCCCTTGCTCGCCCTGCGGTTTCTTCTTCAACAAAGACAACGCTTCTTCCAGTGTCGGCAAGCGCCAATCGTTGAAGCCGGCAAAGCCATCCTGATTCAATTGTGCGATATATTTCCCGGCCGCTTCATAATTCAGGAATTCCTCGGAACCACTTTTTTGCCAGAGCAGGTTGTTAGTGCGATCGTAAACCAGCTGTTTGTTGGCCGGCAATTCATATTGATTCGCTGATCCTTTGCCGGAAGGGTGCCCATAACTTTTCCGATCAGATTCGCGCATTTTGCTGTAAAAGTCCCGGCGAATCAGTATTTTTTGCACTGCTGCTTCCGATAAATTCGTACGCGCTTTATCCCGAAAATTTTTCCGGGGCAAATCCGGATCGAGTGGCAGGGTTTCCCCGCTGCGCCCGCTGCGCACTGCCCGGGCAAAACGGTTGTTGTCATATTTCAGGATCGGGCAGCAGGCGCCAACCCCAAAAAGAATTCCCCAGGCGGCCGTCTCGCTGGCAGTATCCGCCGTCCAAATGTACTTATGGGCAGTATCGAACAGCGGATCGATATGAAGATCGTCATTAAATTCTTCCCGCTCCATCAAGGTCATTCCCTCTTCCAGCGTAGGTAAACGCCAGTCTGTAAATCCCAGGAATTTGCCGGCATTCAGCTGAGCAGCATAGGCCAGCGCATCTGTAAAATTCAGGGATGCGGACCCCGCCTGTTGCCAACTGAGATTGCTGGCCGCATCGTAAACAACTTGCCCTTCCGCCTGCAATTCATATTGATTGGCAAATCCTTTTCCAGCGGGATTGCAATAGCGCTGGGACATTCGGTGCGTATCGGTATTGTAAAAATCAAAGCGCTTTAACATCTTATTCACAGCGTCATAATTCAGATTATCCAGTGGCCGGGAACGGAATATCGTTTTTTCAGAATCGGTTTTACCCATCGTTTGCCTTCCGTGATATTTTTTCCGGATCAATATAAAACGAAATTTTCCGAAAAGGAATTTATCAGTTTACAGTGAACTACGCGTAACATATAAATATCGATCACTGTCAACTGATAACTGTTTACTGTTTTTTGGGCAAACGAATCACAAATTCCGTATATGTTCCCGGTTGGGAATCGACGACAATCTCCCCATGATGCACTTTTACAACAATATCGTGGCTGATTGATAACCCCAGTCCGGTATTGCCCTGCCCGGTGGGTTTGGTGGTGAAAAAGGGATTGAAGATCTGTTTGCGAACATCCTCCGGTATGCCCGGGCCATTATCGCGAATGCGCACTGCCGCCTGCTCCCCGACATTCTTGCTACTCACCGTTACCCTTGCCTCTCCCTGAGCAGGGGACCCGAGGGGGATGTCAAACGCCTCAAACGCATTATTGAGCAAATTAAGAAACCCCCGGCTAATATCCTGCGGCACTAAGGGAATCTCTCCGACACTCTCATCAAAATCCCGTTCAATCGTTACGTTGAAATCGCCATTTTTCGCCCGCATTCCGTGATAGGCCAGGTTGATATATTCATCCAGCAAGGCATTGAGATCGGTCGCCTGAAACTCCCCGGATTTACCGCGGGAATGCTGCAGCATGCCATTGACGATATTATTAGCGCGTTTCCCATGCTCGTTGATCTTTTGCGCATTTTCGCTAATTTCCCCAAGCAGATCATCCGCATCCGCCAGTATCTCTTCGCTCTTTTTCAGGGTTTCATTATCGAGCATTCCCTTATGCGCTTCGATATCTTCTTTTACTTCTCCAACCATCTCCACCAATAGCTCAGCAAAATTATTGACGAAATTCAGGGGATTTTTAATCTCGTGGGCAATCCCCGCCGTCAGTTGTCCGAGAGAGGCTAGTTTTTCCTGGACGATCAATTGCTCGCGGGTGCGAATCAACTCGGCGTTCTTCTCCTCCACCACGGCGAGCATCCGCGCCCGTTCCCCGGCCAGTTCTTCTGCGTCTTCGGCACGCTTCTGGGACATCTGCAGTTCTATTTTCTTGCGCTGACGGTTCATTTCAAAACGGCGCAGGCCATATAATAATCCGAAGGCAATCAAAAAATAGAACGCATACGCCCAGGAGGTCTGCCACCAGGGTGGTGAGATGATGATTCGCAGCGATTTCCCGCTTTCATTCCAAAGCCCATCGCTGTTTGCACCGGTAACCTGAAAGGTGTATTCCCCGGGATCGAGATTGGTGTATGCCGCCGAGCGGCGGGTGCCGGCATCTACCCACTCATTTTCATAGGGCGTCAGGCGGTAGCGGTAAGTATTTTCGGCGGCGTTTTTATAATGCATGGCCAGATAATCGAAGGTAATATCCTTTTGCCAATGTGCTAAATGAATCTCCTTCGTTTCTGTCAGGCTGGTTTTTAAGGGGGAATCCGGCCCCGGTTGCAGGCGCTGGTTAAACAGTTTGACATCACTGATATTTATTGCCGGAGGATACGGGTTCTCCTTTAGCTGACTGGGGAAAAAAGCATTCAAGCCGTTGGGTCCACCAAAAAACATTTCTCCACTGCTGGCACTTTGATGCCATGCCCATGCATTAAATTCGAGGGATTGCAAACCGGCCTCCATGCCGTATTTTTTCAGCGCATGGGTTTCCGGATTAAAGCAATAAATTCCCCGATCGGAACTAAGCCATAACAGCCCGCCATCATCTTCAAGTATGCTAATGATAGTATTGGTAGCTGAAATTTCTGCCAGAGAAAAACGGGTAACATTTTCGGTTTCGGTATTAAAACGGTTCAAACCGCCATTCAAAAAACCAATCCACAAAATACCCGGTTCGCGCGCACGTTCGTGAATACTGCTAACAAAGTTTCCGGAAAGAGACTTCGGATCATGACAATCCGCTGTATAGTGGCGAAACGTTTCCTGCGCCCGGTCAAAGCGCACCAAGCTGCTTGACGTTCCTAGCCAGAAAATGCCGGAAAGGTCTTCATAAATTGTACTGAAATCACCCACACGTTCATCGGATGGGAAGTTCGAGTATGGCCAATACTGTTGAAAACGGTCGCTCTCGCGATCATAAAGAATAATCCTCCCATCACCTGTACCCATCCAGAGATTATTTTCCCGGTCCTCATAAATAACCGGGAATGAACTCGCAGGAATGCTAGTTGAATCGTTAGGATCATGTCTGTAATGGGTAAATTTACCAGTAGACGGATTCAGCCGGTTTAAAGCGGTGATTCCTTCCATGCCAACCCAAATATCTCCGGTATAATCTTCGCAAATAGCCAATGGTCTGCTATTAATACTGAGGCTATTGGGGTTGTTTGGGTCGTGCTGCCAATATTTAACTTCTCCACTTGTGCGGTCAATACGATTGAGATGTCCGCCATCTCCCCCGATGGTTCCCACCCATATCCGCCCCTTACTATCTTCATGAACGCCCCAAACCCCTTTTCCTCCTAAAATGTTACCAGCGCCACCGCGGTAGTGAGTCATCCCTGTTGTTAAGGGGTCAAATTTGTTTAAGCCCGCATTGCGCCGAAATCCCACCCAAAGCACCCCGGACTGATCGCTAAAGATGCTCCAGGTTTGCGCATCGCTTAAACTGTTCGGATCATTCTCATCCGGTTGGTAAAGGGTAAATTCTTCGCTCTCAATATCGAACTTTGCCACCCCCACATTCAGTAGATTGTAAACTAAATATTGTGAAACTTTAGGTTGTTCGAATTTACCTTTTGATAGTGCCGATTGAGTTTAGTTCTGGCCGATTCTATTGAGAATTGCCAGTTGATTTTGATTTGTTTTTCAGTTCGCTCTTTGATAATCGCCTTCACTTCTGATGTCAGTAGTTCTATGTTCGGAATTCGCCGGTTCAAGCATTGTTTAGTAAGCGCAGCGAATTCAATTTCAATCATATTTAACCAACTGGCACTCTTTGGTGTATAACTAAACTCGAATTTTTGTGCTAATTCAAAAGCTTCATCCGCCGGGAAATTCTCATAAAAGGAACTGGCATTATGAGTATTCAAGTTATCCTGGATCAGGCGAATCTTTATCGCATTGGGAAAAGCTTCAGCTACTGTTTTCATAAAGAGTGCATATTCTTGTTTCCGGCGCTGCTTGTAAACTTCAGCGACTCTTTTGCCAGTCAACGGCTCGATGGCAGCCAATAACGCTGCTGAACCGTTCTTTTCATAGGCGTAGTGTTCTTTTTTGATCTGTCCTGGCCTCATCTCAACAGGATCGATGAGATCACCGATTAGAAAACACGGACGTTCATCAAAACATACGACTGGATAGAGTGGATCATAAGGCAATGAATACAAGTAAAGAATATGTTCCATATTAGCAATGTATTCTGCATTAATTCGACCGATACACCAACTAGCTTTCAGATGAGGTTTCAAAATGTTTTTTTAAAATATCACCAACATATTGATGAGAAAGGTGATCACAATAACCCAGCTCAACAGCACGATCGGCTAACAAACGTAAGCTCCAGCGCTCATATCCTTCCGGCGGTTGGCTGCAGGCCAGGGAGGTGATCTTGGCGCGTTGCAGGCCTGTAATCAAACTCGGACGGCCCGGGCGGGGCTTATCTTCTAAAAAGGATAAACCGTCTTGATGATAATTTTTACACCAAATCGACACCGTCTGCTGAACAACTCCGATAAGGGCCGAAACCGATTTAAAACTTTCACCACGATCTAAAGCCAATAATGCAGTCGCGCGTTTATAAACACGAGCAGGCAAGCTGCCCCCGGACAGGAGAGATTCTAATTGTTGCCGGTCTGCATCGCTCAAAGTTAAATGATTCTTTTTCATTGAAAGGTCCTTTTTAGGACAATATAACAAAAATGAGAATATTTAGTTTACAGTCTATTCAGTATCGTCAACCAGAGAATGTTTGGCTGAATAGGATTATGGGCAATTTGATAAACATATTGCAATTGATCTCCCGGTAATGGCTGGAATCGCCGGGTCGCTTTTCTGCGGGTATCCAGACGAATTAATCCCCGGGGGGATCCCAACCAGAGGATTCCCGGCGCTTGCTCACTTTCGAAAATATCATATATTCTCGGGAGGGTGCTGTCCAGGCTCTCCGCGCCATACAAAAAACGGGTGAATTCATCTTTGTCCGCTTCAAAACGGTTTAACCCATGCCTGGTAGGGATCCAGATATCACCCGCGTGATCCTGGAAGATAAAATAAATGTAGTCATTGCTGATACTCTTCGGATTTTCCGGATCATTGAAATACCGCCTGAAACCTTTTCCGGTGCTATCCAGACGATTCAGCCCCGCTGGTGTGCCGACCCAAATCGTACCACTGCGGTCTTCGAGCAGCGATATCGCAACGTTGTGACTGAGACTCGCAGGATCCGCTTCATCATGTTTGAAATGGGTAAAAGTTTCCGTGGCGCGATCCATTTTGCTAACCCCCTTAAAACCGGTAGCAACCCAGATGTCGCCATTATCATCTTCAATCATATCCCAGATCCAATAATCAGATATTGAGGTCGAATCGTAAGCGATATTATTATAGATTTTGAATTGGTAGCCATCATAGCGGTTGAGGCCCCCTTCCGTGGCGAACCACATATAGCCCTGGCTGTCCTGCATTATATTAAACACTGTAGCAACAGAAAGTCCTTGTTCGACGGAGATTTGTTCGAAGATGATCCGCGGTTTATCACGCTCATTTTGCAGCGCTGGAAATGTTTTGGTAAATGTGCTTTGCCCCAGTAACATACAATTTATGCTGCC
>JAUIFT010000098.1 GCA_030430345.1 Calditrichia bacterium
AAGTGTAAAAAAAATATCTAAATAACGATATAGTTATATAGATATACTGAAATAATAAAAGTTACAGAGATTGGAAATTGAGTATTGGTGGGAGCTTTTAAATTCACCGGCGCCTTCACAGATTGTGGGCGCCAGTGAAAATTCTGTTCTTACAGCTTTACATCTTTTGCCCTGGTAACTTCGCTCTTCAATTGCTGAAAGAGATAGGTGTAGACCAGGGAATTCCCGAAGGCACGTTGTTCATTGGTCGTGGCGGCGGCATGGCCTCCTTCGGTATTTTCATAATAGTAAACGGCGTGCCCCATCTCGCCCATTTTTGCCGCCATTTTCCGGGCGTGGCCGGGATGCACGCGATCGTCCCGGGTGGACGTGCCGAAGTAGACTTTCGGGTATTTCTTATCAGCGGACAAATTGTGGTAGGGGGAGTACTTTTTGATATATTCCCACTCTTCCGGCTTATCGGGGTTGCCATATTCGCCCATCCAACTGGCGCCGGCAAGTAATTTATTGTAGCGGCGCATATCGAGGAGCGGCACCTGGCAAACCACGGCGTTGAAAAGATCCGGGCGCTGAGTAAACACTGCCCCCACCAACAAACCACCATTGCTGCCACCCATGATGCCAAGATGAGCCGGCGCAGTAATATTCTGTTCAACCAGGTTTTCCGCTACAGCTATAAAATCATCGTAGGAACGCTGGCGATTTTCTTTCATTGCCGCGCGGTGCCACTTCGGACCAAACTCACCGCCACCGCGGATATTCGCTACCGCGTAGACACCACCCTTTGCCAGCCAGATAGCACCGACGGCGGCCGAATAGCGGGGGCGCATGGACACTTCGAAACCGCCATAGCCATACAGCAGGGTCGGATTCTTGCCATTAAATTCGATGTCTTTTGCGTGTACCACAAAATAGGGAATTTCGGTGCCGTCTTTTGAAGTCGCATGGAGCTGGCGCACTTCGTACTTGCTGTCATCGAAGAATGCCGGGAGGCTCTTCAAACGGGTAATTTCCCCTTTATCAGCCGATACCAGGTAAAGGCTGGTAGGAATCAGGAAGCTGTTGTAAGTAAAGAGATAACGGTTGCTGTATGTGTCGGTGTTGTAGATGCTGATGCTGCCAAAATCCGGGGCATCTTCCTTCTTTTTATCCCAATTACCGTCCTCAAAGGAATAACGGTAAAGTTCGCTACGGACGTTATTGAGCATGTTAACCAGGAAGTAATCTTTGGTATGACTCACCGATACTATGCTGGATTTTTCATCCGGCTGGACCATAACAGTAAACTGACGATCGCCGGCGAGGAATTTGGCAAAGTCGATGCTGAGCATGCTGCCGGAAACGTAAGCCTTTCCCGCAACCGTCCAGTCGGTCTTTAAGCTGAAAATCATTTGATTCTTAAAAAAATCCTGCAACGATGCATCTTCGGGAATGTCCAGTTGAACCAGTTTGCCATTTTCGAGGGAATAGACATTCGCAGTGAAAAAGGTGATCGCCCGATAAACAATCTGGTAGTTCCGTTCCGGCGCCTGAACAGCATATCCCCAGATACCGACATCGCTGGTTTCCCCTTCGAAAATTACTTTTGCATCACTGATCGGGGTGCCGCGCTGCCACAGTTTTACAACACGCGGATAGCCGGATGAGGTTAAAGAACCTCCGCCAAAATTAGTTGCTACCATCAGGGTATTTTCATCGACCCAGGAAACACCGCCTTTCGCTTCCGGCAGGCTGAAACCATCTGCCACAAACTCCTTTGCGAGAGCATCATACTCTTTCATTACTACCGCATCGCCACCGCCACGGGAAAGACTGATAATACAATGACGGTATTCCGGGGCCAGCCAGGTGGCTCCCTTGAATACCCATTTTTCCCCATCCTGCTCGGAGAGTGCATCGATATCCAGCATGGTTTCCCAGGTGGGATTTTCCTTGCGGTATTCTTCCATAGTAGTGCGACGCCAGATGCCCCGTTTATGTTGATCATCCTGCCAAAAATTATAAAGATATTCGCCAAGGATTTTTGGGTAGGCGATGCGCTCATCCGAGTTAAGGATCGCCAGGTTTTTATCATAGATGCTCTGAAAGGCCGGATCATTTTTCAGAGCGTCGGTGGATTTATTCTGTGCATGCACCCATTCCATAGATTTCTCTCCATCCACTTCCTCCAGCCAAAGATAAGGATCTTCTTCATCTTGAGAAAAGGCCGGAAACACTGTTATTACGACTAGCAACATCAGCAGAAATTTGAACGAAATTGCTTTCATTGGTTTACCTTTCTCCTCCAATAGAAATGATGGTAATAGAATTTTCAAGTATTTCGGTTTTTGAATAATACAGGTGCAACCCCTGATAAACAAATCACTTTAATTTAACGGTAAAAATGTTGTTGGATTTAAACCGGAAAGCCTTCGTTCCTCAGCAGAATTGCCAGTGATTCTGTGAGGCCATTGAGTGCATTCATGATTTTCAGATTCTTTTCCGGAGAAATATTAATTGTTAGCGTTTTGACATGCGCCAGCATATCGGCCGGGTAAATCCGGCAAGTTTTCTGAACGATTGCCAACAGGCGTTTTTCACCGGGATGGGGTTGCGCATTCAAAGCAAAAAGGATATCGAAATAGCTGGCGAGAAAAGCCGCCACCCGGTGATTGATGCTGACATAATCCTGGCGTTTTAGCGCTTTTTCCAGCTGGATCGCATAGGAAGCAATTGTGCTTCGCAGGAGGGGGAAATTTTTCTCAATGATTGCTGCCTGTAACTGCCGCGGATAAGCTCTGGTGGCAGTGGATTTAATTCTCCCTCAATCCAATCCTTGCGGCGATACATAATATCGACGATCATACCGCTTTTTGCATCCTGCCATTCATCCCCGGTTTCCCAGTATTGATTGTTGATTTCCATTCTGTCAGCATATTTTTCCGCAATCTGCTGCCGGGCAGCTACCGGCACTGCCCCATCGCTGTAGACATAGCAGTCGTAGTCAGATATTGCATCATTATTGCCGGAAGTCGCGGAGCCGGCCAGGACAAATGCCGCTACCTGCGGAATTTTACTGAAATCTTCGGTGATTTGCTGAAGCAGATATTCGCTCATGTTAATTTCTTAATTGGCTTACTTTTCTATGGAAGAATTAGTTTTTTGCCCGCTAAACCCTTGAGAAATAAAGAATTCATGTTCGAAGCAGGAGAGCTTCTTGAATATTTATAAAAACAAACTTAAAAGTGCTCGATGTTTTTTTCGCTAAATTCGCGTGTTTAGCGGGCAAATATGCATTCCTCCGGCGATGCAAATGCTTAAACATAGAGAGATTGAGAAAGATCGCATAAATAATAGCTTTGACCCTTTCTCAAAACCTTTTAGGATGCCATTCGGATTTATGCTAAGCTGACGTAGAGACCTGCCGCTTCGGCTCATCAACCATGCTTCGGCAATCAACAGGTTCGGCACCCAGCATAGCCAGTAGGCGTAGGCACCAACGCCTACTGCGAAAAAGGTCATGATGCCCCAGAGAACTTTTCTTGTAGATTTGTCCCTGTTTTCTAGACATAAGATATATTAGTCGCGTTTTCCTCATTTCTAAATGGGAGTTTTAGAATGAGAAAACTTTAACATCAGCTATATCTTCAAATCCGTGGTCATCAGTGCCAGCCGTGGCTATCATAGGCATTTAAGGTTCTATTTTATGCTAACCAGAAAAACTATCCTTTAGTAGCGATGCCGAGGGAAACAGATACTCTCGTCTCTAGCAGGTTCTGAACATAGTTCCCAAGTTTAACCCGGGCATTGTCACCCATTAATAGATGAATCCCAACCGGGGGCGGGCCATCCGCTTCGACGCGTTTTAACACCTTTTGAAAGAATTCGGCAGACTCCGCCACTTTCCCAATCCATTTCTCAATTGACAAACCGGCTTTGTTAATCGCCGCCTGTGCTTCCGGCTCTGTGGCCAGCGTGCTTAGTGCGGCATCCTCTGCCCAGGGGGCCGGATAGAAAGGCGCATCGCCGCTGCCGCGAAAAATATCGTGGAATACCAGTCGTCCGCCCGGCTTTAACACCCGGGAAATTTCCCCATAAAATAATTCCTTGTCGGCGATATTCATCTGAGCATGCTCCGTCCAGACAACATCAAAGCTATTGTCTGCAAACGGCAGATTGAGGGCGCTGCCTTCCAGTAAAGTCACTTTATCATTTAAGCCAACCTTGTCCGTCAGCTGCTTTCCGACAGTAATATATTCCGCGGTTAGATCAATGCCGGTAACATGGCAATTATATTTTTCGGCGAGATGACGAGCGCTGCCACCGAGGCCGCAACCGACATCCAACACCTTGTCAGTGGCTTTTAATTTTGCCATCGCGGCAATTTCAATGGTGGATTCCCGGCCACGGGTATGAAATTCATCGACCGGGGCAAGGTCGTCCACGGTTAGCTGGTCAAAATTCTTCCCGGCAAGATTTAATCCGGATTCAATCTTTTCCAGCAGGTTGCCAGTGCCATAATGCTTGTTAACCATTACATCAATAGTGCTCATTTTAAAACTCCTTCTTTGGTTTGCGATTTTTTCATTGATGATGCCATCATCATCTGCAAGCAAGATAGAAAAATCCGGACCGGAAATCTTTCACCCATGTTACGAATGTTTGCAAAATAGTAGCAGCCGGACAGAGGAAAATCTGGAACGCTGACAGAGGCATTTGCATTTTTTAAGCTATGTAAAATTTCTTTGCACAAATGTATCAAAACTGCTTTCTGAAAAAATAGTGAAACAAATTTCAGTCAATAGAGTAATGTATTTTTAACGTTGTGTAAAAAATTTTTGACATTGAGTTGAAAATAATTAACTTTATGTTAAATAAAACATACTTTATACGAAGGAATGAACAATGACAACCTCATTTAAAGAAAAAAGCCTCTGGATAACATTAGTAACGATATCAATTGTATTTAGCATCTATTTTGTTTTCGTTGTAGATGCTTTCTGGGAAGCCTATACGATGACAGATCCCAATTTTATTAAATTGCCGGCTCTCATCCCGTCGTTTATTGCGGCAATAATCCTGATGGTTGTAATTATTGCTGCGTTTCATGTCGCGCTGGCGATTGCCCATCGAAAAGAAGCGCTGCTGGGAGATGATGAACGCGATACCTTAATCGAGCTGAAGTCAACCCGTATTTCCTATTTTATACTGGTTTTAGGATTTTGGCTAAGTGGGTTGAGTATGCTTTGGCTGCCGCCGTTGGCGATGGCAAATATTCTCGCCTTCTTCTTTTTCCTGGGGGAAATTGTCGGCTTTTCCAGCCAGTTGTATTTCTATCGGAAAGGCGTTTAAGATGGGAAAGATGCGAATTCAGAATAATCTCCGCAAATTACGTTTCAATAAAGACGAGATGACCCAGCAAGCGTTGGCGGAAGCAATTGGCGTCACCCGGCAAACCATTCACCATATTGAAGCGGGGAAATATTCTCCCTCGCTGGAACTGGCCTTCAAAATCGCCCTGGTATTCAAAGTATCGCTGGATGATGTCTTCCAGTACGTGGAAGAATGAATCGGACAGCTGTTGGTGTGATAATCAGGGATCAGTGAACAGTTGACAGTTATCAGTTGTCAGTAATCAGTTCAATGATAACTGTCAACTGATAACCTTAAAGCATCTGTCGAACCACCGGAATTTTCCGCAACAAGTGGCTGCTCCCCCAACTGAAGAGAAGTCCTGCAATAAAACAAAAGATGAACTTCAGCGCGGCGGGCCAGGCGGCTTCCAGTAACAGATATTGCAGCCAGGTAATCCAGGTATAATGGAGAATGTAAATGCCGAATGCGTTGCTGTTCAAGCTCTCCATTACGGGCTGGGTTTGATGAACATACTTGCGAAAAAATCCCAATAATCCCAGGGAGAGGCCTGCGCAGGAAGCGGCAAAAAATATACCCATCACCAAAGCCCTGCTGGTTGGGGTGGGCAGCAAATCCATTCCTTTGAGCAAAATCCAGACATTTGTTGAAAAAGCGAGGATTCCCATCAAAAAACAGGCCCGCCAATTTTTCGGCCAACCCTGCTGGCGCCACTCCTGCCCTTTACCCAATACTACGCCTGCCAGAAAATAGGCGAAATACAAAAGAATCCGGGCGGCTTGCACGTCAAACGGTCCCCCCAGAGAGGTCCAGCTAAAGGGATGCACAATTAAAGTGAGCGGTATATAGGCAACTATCGTCAAGAGAAATATGCCGATTGGAGATGTCGGCAGCCACAGACGGGAAATCATCGACGGGAAGATTCTGTTGGTTAAGGCGAGAATCCCGTTAAAGGCCAGCAATACCCAGAGAAACCAAAGCGGACCGGACGGCCAGCCATCGCTGCTAAAAAAAGTAAGCCAGAAAGGCTGATCTGTTTGTGGATCGGCTAACAACCAGGAGGGCCAGTATGCCAATGGAATGACAGTAACTGCAGCTATTGTAAAAGGTAAACCGAGGCGTTTCAGGCGGGCGTGAAAGAATTTATTCGGGCCTTTTTTCGCCAAGCTAGAGGCAGCAAATAAACCGGATACGAGAAACAAGAGAGACATAAAAAAAGTATCGTTTAACCCGACAAAAAGATCGAGCAGCGGCCAGCGGGCAATATCCACCACCGGAGCAGTGGATGTAACATAGTTGGCTTTGTAGAAAACGCTGAAAGCGGTATATGCCAGGGCAGCATGGTGGAAGACCACCAGAACAATGATAAACGAGCGTAGATAGTCGATAGCCACATCCCGGCCGGTTGGCTTCTCAGAATGCGCTGAAACATATACTTCCTGACTATTCTTTTTAGTGAGGTTCATATCCATTACCTCCATCCAGATGCAATGATAATCCGGATCAAATTAATGAGTATCGCTGAAGAGTTGCTGTCGAACGCTGAAAGGCCGGCTGATCTTTTCAAGCGCTCCGCCGGCCTTTGAAAGTTTGACAAATCAAGAGTTTCTAAGGTTTATGGTAAATACCTAATTCGCCAAAATAGGAGCGTCCCATCAGCCAAAGTGTCACCGCTGCCCCGGCGGCGATGAAGCAGAGAATGCCGGCAAAAACAAAAGCAAGCAGGTATTGCTGGGTAGATTCGAACAAAACGCCGCCAACCACCGGACCCAGAATTCCGGCAACACCATAGGCGGTGAAAATCCAGCCGTAATTGACTCCAAAATGCTTCGCACCGAAATAGTCGGCAGTCGCGGAAGGAAAGAGGGCAAAGTTACCGCCGAAATTGAGTCCGACCAGTGCGGAAGCGAGAAAAACGCCGAAGGTTGATTGCACACTGACCAGGAGCATAAAAGCAATGCCCTGGGCAAGAAACATAATCATCATGGCGCGGGGGCGGTCGATAATATCGCTGATTTTTCCCCAGATGATCCTTCCCAGGGCGTTGAATATCGCCAGTATGCCTACCGGTTCGACAAACCGTCCGAAGCCGCCCATCCATTCCGGTGCAAAGGTCTGACCGCCGAGAATGCTGCTCATCATCGGTTTCCATTGGCCGATCGCCATCAGTCCAGAGGTCGCGCTGAAAATGAAGGTTAGCCAAAGCATACAGCCCAACGGCGTGTTCAGCATCTGCTGCCAGTCGACATCA